>JAYVBZ010000171.1:0-6057 GCA_043750215.1 Actinomycetota bacterium | reverse complement strand
CGGTCTGGAAGTAGTTCGGGTTCTTCTTCAAGGTGATGTGGTCGCCCTGCACCCATTCGACGAACGAGAACGGTCCTGTGCCGACCGGATTACGGGCGGGATCCGCCGACTCGACGGCCTTCTGATTCATGATCTCGCCGTTGTTGGCCAGGTTGTTGAGGAACGGCCCGAAGGGCGTCTTCAGGTGGAAGATCACTTGCGTCGGGCTCGCTACTTCCACCGCCTTGATCGCGTCGTACAGCGGCGCATAGGAACTCGCGGTCTTCGGGTCGAGGATCCGATCGAAGGTGTACTTCACGTCGTCGGCCGAGAACGCCTCCCCGTTGTGGAAGGTCGCGTTGTTGACGAGGTCGAACACCCATGTCTTCGTGTCCTGCGCCGCCCACTTGGTGGCGAGCTGCCCGTAGAACTTACCGTCGGTGTCCAGGTCGACGAGCTTGTTGAAGATGTTGTCGTACACCTGGGCGCCCGTGTAGATCGTCGACGTCGCGGGGTCCAAGGTGTCCGGCTCACCCGTGAGCGCCGCCTTCAGCGTCCCTCCGGCGGTGGGTGTTCCGGCGCTGGCCCCGGGGGTGCCCGACGCAACGGTGCTGCTGCTCGAGCTGCTGGAGCATGCTGCCAGGACGCTCCCGAGCGTCGTCGCTCCGATCACGCCGACGCTGAACGTCCCGGCTCGTTGGAAGAACTGCCTGCGCGAGAGCTCTCCGCGCAAGAATCGACCGACGAGTTCGTCCGCCCTGCGCTCCTCGTTCCCTCTGTTACCCATGTCCGTCTCCCTCCGATATGGCACCGCTCAGCCGCGGTGCGTGGCGATCCAATCCAGGAACGTCCGGTTGAACTGCACCGGGTGCTCCCACATGCACGCGTGTCCTCCGATCGAGGTCGCCCACTCCGCGCCTTC
Organism: Actinomycetota bacterium; assembly: GCA_043750215.1. Classification (GTDB taxonomy): domain Bacteria; phylum Actinomycetota; class UBA4738; order UBA4738; family HRBIN12; genus JANXVR01. The sequence goes on along the minus strand of JAYVBZ010000171.1, from coordinate 5,156 downwards.
GATTCTCTGCTGCAACGCCCGCGAGAGTCGAACCGGGATGAGGATGTCCTCCTCACCGGCCAGGACCAATGTCGGAAACCCTGTGATTCTCCCCAGCCGATCCGTGGTGTCGTGGGTCTGGATGGCGTTCAACTGCGCCAGGTACGCCTCCACCGACATGGTCATCTCGGCCATCCCGGCCTCGAACTCCTTCAGTTCCTCCTCTCGTTCTTGGAAGAAGGGAACCGTGAACGCCCAGAGCGTGACATCACGCATGATGAATGGCACGCCGTTGATCGCAGCCATGTCTTGCCACATCGAGAACATCCGCGAACAGAACGGGCCCGGTGCCGCGTAGGTGCAGGCGAACGTCGCGGTCTTCAGGTCGGACCCGTAGTTGATCGCATACTCCTGGGCGATCATCCCCCCCATCGACACGCCCATCAGGTGGAAGTTCGAGATGCCGAGCTGGTCCACGAGAGCCTTGGCGTCGTCGGCAAGCATCCGGCTCGTATAGAGGCCTGGCGGCGCGTCGGTCAGGCCGATGCCGCGGTTGTCGAAGCGCAGCACTCGATATCCCGCGGAGAGCAGATCTTCCATCTGGAAGACCCATGACTCCAGATCGTCGGCCAGACCGTTGATCAGCACGATGGTGTCATCGCCTTCTCCCTCAAGCCGATAGTTGATCTCGATGCCGTTCACCGACACGGTGGACATCGTCAACCTCCTTCCTTCGATAGGTCCCGCTCCTGCCGGCGGGCTCTTGCGACCAGGCAGGCGGCCGAATGGTCGTCGCCGAAATCGGACAGCTCCGGATCTACGACCGAGCATCGATCGATCGCGATCGGGCAGCGGGTGTGGAAGCGGCAGCCCGACGGTGGCGCGACGGGGCTCGGGATCTCACCGGTCAGGGGCGCCTCGCGTTGCCGACGCGCGGGGTCGGGGATCGGGATAGCTTGCAGGAGCGCCTTGGTGTAGGGATGCTGCGGATCCCCGAACACCGACGGGGTTGGGCCTGTCTCCACGATCTTTCCCAGGTACATCACCGCAACCCGGTGGCTGATGTGTTCGACGACGGCGAGGTCGTGCGCGACGAACAGGACGGCGAGGCCGAGGTCTCGCTGCAGGTCGGCTAGCAGGTTCAGCACCTGCGCCTGCACGGAAACGTCGAGGGCGGAGACCGGCTCGTCGGCCACGATCAACCGTGGGTTAGGCGCGAGGGCGGCAGCGATGCCGATCCGCTGCCGCTGGCCGCCGGAGAGTTCGTGCGGCCGCCTATCGGCGAACGCTGGGTCGAGCCCCACGCGGTCCAGGAGGTCGAACACGCGGGCATCACGTTCGGCCGGGGAACCGATACCGTAGGCATCCAGGGCCTCCCGGACGCTCCGCCGTACACGCCATCGCGGGTCGAGCGAGCTGAACGGGTCCTGGAAGACCGGCTGGACCTGCTGGCGGAACGCAGCGAGTCTGCGCGTCGGGAGGTGCGTGACGTCCTGCCCATCGAAGACGATGGATCCAGCTGTTGGGTCCAGGAGCCGGAGGATGCAGCGTGCGAGCGTGCTCTTACCCGAGCCGGATTCTCCGACGAGCGCGAGCACCTCGCCCGCCCCCACCTCGATGTCGACACCGTCGACGGCTCGCAGCATGCGACCGCGGCCGAACAGGTGCTGTTCCACCGGGAAGTGCTTCACCAACCCCCTGATCTCGAGCAGTGGTCGTGACCCCTGTTCGCGAGCACGGGCCGCCACGGCCCCACGTTCGGATGTCGTCATGTCACACCATCCGTGGAGGCCGGCGCCATGTGCGCGGCGCGTTTCGTTGCGTCGGACAACCAGCACGCGACGGCGTGATCCGGCGTCTCCGCGGCTAGCGGCGGAGTGATCGCGCACACCTCCATCACGTGCGGGCACCGGGTGGAAAAGCGGCAGCCGGCGGGCGGATCCACGAGATCGGGTACCCGGCCAGCGATGACCCGGAGCCCCCCGGGCTCTTGGTGCAAGGTCGGCAACGCGGCGAGGAGCGCCTCCGTGTAGGGATGCTTCGGCCGCGCGAACAGTTCGCCCACGAGGCCCACCTCCACGAGCTGGCCCGCGTACATGACGCCGACGCGATCGCAGAGCTGCGCGATCACGCCCAAGTCGTGGGTGATCAAGAGGATCGTCGTCCGGTGCTCATCTCGGAGCCTCCGTAGCAACGTCAGCACCTGCGCTTGGATCGTCACGTCCAGCGCCGTCGTCGGCTCGTCGGCAAGGATCAGCGCGGGCTCGTTGGCCACTGCGGTCGCGATGACGACCCGTTGCCGCATCCCTCCGGAGAGCCGGTGAGGGGGATCGTCGTAGCGGGCGGCCGCGTCCGGGATACCAACGTCGCGGAGCAGCGCCAGCGCCTTCGCCCTTGCCGCTCGCCGGTCCACCGCGTGGTGGGCGAGGATCGTCTCCGCGACCTGCTCCCCGACGGAGAACGCGGGATCCAGGGAGGTCATCGGGTCCTGGAAGATCATGCTTATCCGATCGCCGCGGAGCCGCCGGAATCCCTCGGCGTCGAGGCCGACCAGGTCTCGATCCTGGAAACGGATGGATCCCTCGACCTGCGCTGTCCTGGGTAGGAGACCCATGGTCGCCATGGCGAGTGTCGTCTTCCCGCAGCCCGACTCGCCGACGAGGCCGAAGATCTCCCCTTCGTGGATCTCGAGCGACACCTCGCTCACCGCCGAGACTATGCCCTGGCCAGTGGCGAAGCCGACGTGCACGCTGTCGAGTTCCAGCACGCTCATCAGGTCACGCCCCTCGGTCCAATCGCTGCCGGAGACCGTCTCCGAAGAAGTTGAAGGCGATCACCGTGACCGCGATCGCGAGTCCCGGGAAGATCTCGACCCACGGCGCCTGCGTCAGCACGTCGCGCCCGTCGGCGAGCATGACCCCGAGCGAAGGGGTCGGGGGCTGGGCCCCCAAGCCGAGGAACGACAACGCTGCTTCGATCTGCAGGGCGAAGCCCATGAGGATGGTCGCCTGAACGATCACCGGGCCGACTGCGTTCGGCAGGACGTGTCGGGCGAGGATCCGCAAGGAACCCGATCCACGGGCTCTCGAACCCTCGACGTAGGTCTGGGATGCGACGACGAGCGTCGAAGATCGAGCCACGCGCGCGAGGATCGGGATGTAGATCACCGCGATCGCCAGCAGGGCGATCACACTTCCAGGTCCGAGGATGGCGATGAGCGCGACAGCCAGGAGTAGCGCCGGTAGCGCGAGCAACATATCGATCGGCCGCATGATCGCCGAGTCGACCCAGCCGCCGTGATACCCGGCAAGTAGGCCGAGCGGCATGCCGACGACGAACGCGAGCAGGGTCGATCCGACCGCCACCGCGAGCGAGACCCGGAATGCGAAGATCACGCGGGAGAGCACGTCTCGTCCCAGGGCGTCGGAGCCGAAGAGGTGCGCGAGGTTCGGCCCGGCGAGCACACGGTTACCGTCGATCGCCTCTGGGGAGTGTGGGGCGATCCAGGGGGCGAACACCGCGGTCGAGACCAGCACGACGAGCACGACGAACCCGAACATCCCCTTCCTCGTAGACAGGAAGCCGGGACGGAGGCGACGTCGCCAAGCTGGGGTGGCCACGGGGAGTGCCGCACTCATGAGGTCTGCCCCTCCCCGATGCGGGGATCGAGCCACCCTACGACGATGTCGGTGACCAGCGTCACGAGGATGAACAACGCGGCAACCACCATCACCCCACCCTGCACGACGGTGTAGTTACGCTGCTGGATCGACGTGACGATCAGCCGTCCGACGCCTGGGAGCGCGAACAACGTCTCGATCACGATGGCGCCCCCCAGCAGGACGCCGAACTGGATGCCGACAACGGTCACGATCGTGGGGGAGGCGTTGCGCAGGGCATGGCGGTAGACGATCCGTCGTTCCCGTACGCCCTTGGCCCGGAGGAATCGGATATAGGGCAACTCCAGGACCTCGTCCATCGCACCCCGTGTGGTTCGCAGGATGTAGGCAGCTTCTCCGAACGCGAGCGTGAGTGTGGGGAGGGCGAGGTAGCGCAGGTTCCCCACCGGGTCCGTGAGGAGTGGCACGAAGCCGGACGGTGGAAGGACATGCCATATGCCCGCGAACAGCAGGACCAGCATGATCCCGAGCCAGAAGTCCGCGATCGAGATCCCCGCCACGACCAGTCCTTCGCTGGCGGCACGCACGAAACCCGGTCGTGCCGCCGCGCGCACGCCGAACGGAACGCCGACGAGCACGGCGAGGAGCATCGCAAGTGCGGTGAGTTCGATGGTGACAGGAAGGCGTTGGGCCAGGAGGGTCGAGACGGGGGAATGGCTCACGTAGTCCTGTCCGAGGTTCCCGTGGAACACCCCGTCCATGTAGTCCACGTACTGCGTGACCAGAGGTCGATCGAGGCCGAGATCGGCGCGAACCTGGGCGACATTGGCCGGTGTCGCCCTGAACCCGAGCATGGTTTGGACGGGGTCTCCGGGCACCAGCCGGATCATCAAAAAGACGAACACGCTCATCGCCGCGAGCACCGGAACTGCGAACAATAGGCGCCGGAGGATGAACCGGCCGCGGGCGCTCACGGCGCTTCCTTCTGCCCGACGCGCACGGTCTCTCTGAGTTCGCGCAGGGTTTCTTCCGTGAGCCGGAAGTGCGCGGCCGCCACGCCGGCTGCTACCTCGGCTTGACCGGCGATCACCGCTTCGGCGAGCTCCGCGTGACCTATCACCGCTTTGGCCCGGATCGAACGGCTGTAGGGTTCGGCGCCGAAGCCCAAGCTGATCTCCGTCCGGATCTTCTCGCTGAGGGTGCTGAAGTAGGGGTTGTGAGTGGCGGCTGCGACCGAGGCATGCAGTTCGCCGTCGGCGACGCGGGAGGCCTCGCGGTCTTCCCCGGCGTTTCGGTAGTGCTGCAGCGCCCCTTCGATCCGCTCGATGTCCGATCCCGTGCGCCGTTGAGCCGCAGTGCGCGCGATCAGCCCCTCGAGGAGGTGTCGCAGGTCGAAGAGCATCTCCAGGCCCTCCCAGCTCGGCATGAGCGTTCGGCGGATCATCTCGTTAGCCTCCGCGCCATCGGCCCGAATGACGAAGGTGCCGCCCATCCGACCTCTTCGCACCTCCACGTAGCCCAGGGCGGAGAGCCGTCCGATGGCCTCACGGACGGTCG
>JAYVBZ010000170.1:0-4451 GCA_043750215.1 Actinomycetota bacterium | reverse complement strand
CAAGCCCGGCTCCATCACCCCGCACACCAACTTCGAGGCGCAGGTCTACATCCTCAGTAAGGAAGAGGGTGGACGCCACACGCCGTTCTTCGACGGCTATCGCCCCCAGTTCTACTTCCGCACCACCGACGTCACCGGTACAGCGACCCTGCCCGAAGGGGTGGAGATGGTCATGCCCGGGGACAACGTGGAGATGGTGGTCGAACTGATCGCCCCCATCGCCATGGAAGACGGCCTTCGATTCGCCATCCGTGAGGGTGGACGCACCGTCGGTGCCGGCCGTGTGACGAAGATCATCAAGTAAGGACTTAAGCGATGGCAAAGGGCGACAATCGACCGAATATCACGCTGGCCTGCACGAACTGTAAGCGGCGGAACTACAACACGTCCAAGAACAAGGTGAACGACCGGGACCGCATCGAGTTGAACAAGTACTGCCGGTGGTGCCGAACCCACACCGTGCATCGAGAGACGCGCTAGAAGCGTTCGCTAGATGTTGTCCGGGTCTAGGTCCAGGTCTCCCTCCGGGGAGACCTGGATCGTGGTGATCTTCCCGAAGCGGATCGCGGCCACGATCGCGTCCAACTTCGTGTGAACAGCCAGTTTTGTCAACACGTTCTGTGTGTGGGTCCGCAGCGTGTGCCGGCTCATCCCGAGATCCGCGCTGAGCTCTTCGGGTGTGAAGCCTTCGGCCATGAGCTGCAGGATCTGGAGTTCGCGCCGTGTCAGGCGGTCCAGCCGGTCGGCAAGGTCGCCGTCTCGGGCGCGTTGCCGGCGAAGGCGTCGGAACGAATCCTCGACGTCGCCACTGGCGTGCAGTGGTTCCCCCTTGTAGGCCCGGCGCACTGCATCCGCGAAGGCACCAACGGACTCGGTCTTGGCGATGAGCCCTCGCGCTCCCGCCTGAACCGCACGGGCCAGCGCGAGGTTGTCATCGTCGGAAGTAAGGAGCACGACGGCCGGACTGGCCGCGGCTTGCCGGAGACGGTTGGCCACTTCGATCCCGTCGACGCCCGGCATATCCAGATCGATCAGGACCACGTCGGGTTCCTCGGAGAGAGCGGCGTCGTATGCGGCTGCGCCGTCCGTCACCACACCGATCACCACGAGGTCGCGCTCCAGGTCCAGCGCGACCTGCAAGGCTTCGCCGTAGGACAGGTGATCGTCGGCGATGACGACCCTGATGTTCCTCTTCGTTGCCATCCCGTCGGATGGTAGGCGCCTCCTGGCTAGATTCATGTAGCCCGCAGGGGGATTTCTCCTGACCCCAGACGTCCCACACACCTTGGTAGCCTCGGCGCCATGAACCCCGCGGCCCAGGGCACGGTCTACCCAGAGGTGGAGTTCGTGGTGGATCCGGCGCGCGTCGCTGCGTTCCGGGAGATCTTCGGCCAGGGTCCCGGGGTGCCGCCAACGTTCCTCACCGCGGCTGAGTTCGCTGCGTTCCCCTCGGTGCTGAACGATCCGAACCTGGCCCTGGACTTCTCGCGGGTGTTGCACGGCAGCCAGGGATACGACTACGTCCGTCCGCTGGTCCAGGGCGAGCGGCTGCGGATCCGACCCAGGATCGAGTCCATCCGCATCAAGGGCGGGAACAGCTTCATGACCGTGGTCATGGATGTGTTCGGCGACGACGACCTGCGTGCCGCTACCACCACCAGCGTCATGATCGAACGGGGCCCGGAATGAGCCCCGGAATGAGCATCGCCGCCGCGCATCCGGGCGACCAGCTTCCGGAGCTACGCCGCGTGGTCACGCGCGAGGACGTGGGGGCCTATGCCGACGCCGGCGGGGATCAGAATCCGCTGCATCGGGACGACGCGTTCGCGCGGCGGGTGGGGTTCCCGGGCATCCTTGCCCACGGCATGTTCACGATGGGCCACTTGGCCGCGTGTCTGGTCGCATGGGCAGGTGACCCCGCCGCGGTCCTTCGGATGACCGCCAGCTTCCGCGCCCCCGTCTTCATGGGCGAAGAGCTGGTGGCCGGCGGACGGGTGCGAGCGGTCGACCAGGCATCGGGGACCGTCACCGTGGAGACGTGGGTCACGGTGGAGCGAGATGGTCACACGGAGTACCCCATCCGCCGGGGCGAGGCCATGATCGCACTCCGTTAGCGAACGGGCCGGCCCCGAAGGGGCCGGCCCTTAGGGCTCGCGCGGGAGGGTGGTCACTCCACGTCAAGGCGGGACGTCCGGGACAGCGCCCTGATGGCGTCTCCCATCCGATCCACCACGACCTGGATATCGCTGCCGTAGCCTTCGTCGATCCGGAACGACAGCCGGTCGATCTTCTGGCCGATGACTTCGGCTACCTTGATCATGGCTTCGGCAGTGGATTGCGTCTCCTTGTGGAGCTGGTCGGAGACCGTCTGGAAGCGCCGGTCCATCGTGCCCAGCATGTCGCTGGCCAGGCCTGCCTCGAGCTCCTTGACCGCTCGCAAGGTTTGGCGCAGCGATTCGGAATCTGCGGGGGACAGCCCGCCGCCTCCCGCCCCGGCTTCGGACAGAGCCCCGCTCTCCAGCCTGCCCGCCAATATCTGATTGTCCGAGCGGATCAGCTTCGCGATCGCCGTCAACCGGTCGTCCATGTGCAGCATCAGACGCTCTTCGGTGGCCTGTTGCGACTCGGCCATCATCGTGTCGATCCCCTCGATCGCTCCCACAGATGTGCGCAACTGATCGGCCGTCTCCTCGATCCCGGCGGCGACCGCGATGGCCACGGACTCGGCCGCGCGCGCGGCGACCCGTTCTGCCACTACCTCGGCGATCTCCACCAGGCGGTCCTCGAGCTTGACGTCCAGGTCCTCCATCAGCCGAACCATGTTGCGTTCGATGGCGGCGGTGGTGGCAGTGGTCAGCGCGAGCATCTGTTCGTCGGCGACCCGCTGCATGGTCTGCTGCTGCGCACTGGTCACCTGGATCAGTGTCTCGGCGTGCTGCTCCAGCGCCCGCGCGATCCCTTCCTCCTGCTGGGCCATCCGCTCATCGATCAGCTGGTGAAGCGCGTGAGAGTCCGACCGAACCAGCTTGGCCAATCCTATGGTTCGTTCGTCCAGGACCTGGGCGATGTCGGAGGAACGGTCATTCGTCGCCGCATCGATGCCGACCTGAAGGGACGCGGTCATGCGGGCCAGGATCCCAACGCGCTCATAGAGCATGTCGAATTGCTCGGTGATGGGCCCGATCTCCGATGCAACGGACTCTCGCATGTGTTCGGAGATCTGCCGGTCCTGCGTGGTGAACGTGACCGCGTGGTCTTCCATCCGCTGGGCCAGGTGCCCGACCGCCTCCGCGCCGGCCTGGACATAGCCTTCCATCGCCTGGACGATCCTGGCCGTCTCGTTGGCGATCAGCTCGCCGTGCTCGCGAACCCGGGTCTCGATACCTTCGCCCAGCAGCTGGTCGCGAGCCTGCAGCGTGGTGAACGTCGCCGCGATGTGCCGTTCGACCTGCTCTAGCTCGGTGCGAACCGCCTCCACACCGTGAAGGGTGGGGGAGTTCGCGATCTCGCGGATGGCGTCGGCGCTCATCTGGATGGCCTGACGCACCGCTCGGGTGGACTCGGCCAGTTCGGATAGGGAATCCTCCAGGCGAGCGGTTCTGACCGCGATGGTCTGGAAGCGCTCGTCGCTGGAGGCGATGAGGCTTCGGATCGTCTGGTCACGCGAGAGGAAGCTGATGATGCGGTCCTGCTCCGAACCCGTGTCCGCGCCGGAACCGCGCCACATCTCGCTCGCGACCTCGCGCATCAGCGCGGCGGTCTGATCTTCGATGCGATGGAGCCCTTCTTCCAGCCGGATCTCTACCGCTTGATCCAAGGAGACCACGCGAACCGGATCCTGGCCGCCGGGGCCGGCGGGAGTCGATGATCCGGGGCGACGGGCGAACACGCCACGCCGGGGGGCGCCGGATCCCTCCGGCACCGTGGGAACGGACTCTGTCATACGAAGCCTCGCGATCCGGGGCCGGCGCGATGCGTCCGCAGGAGTGTAGGTCACCGAACGGGCCTGCACACGTAGCCAAGCCAGGTGTTTGGGCGTCTCGCGCGGGCCCACCGGCGTCGGGGGTCGCGCGGTGAGAGACTGATGCGGGCCGTCCCAGCTTTGCCGAGACACGCCGACGAACCCTATACTGGGCACTCCGCAGGACCCCCGACGTACCCAGGGGTGGCCGGTCCGAAGGGGCGTAGCTCAATCTGGTAGAGCACCGGTCTCCAAAACCGTAGGTTGGGGGTTCAAGTCCCTCCGCCCCTGCAAGGAGCCCCATGAACAGACAGATGAAGCGGCAGCAAGACCGCGCCGAGCGTCAGCAGAAGCGCTCAGGTGCCGAGCGGACGGCCACCCCGGCCGCCGGTGCTCGCGCTGCCGCGGTTCGCGAGAAGCACAAGCGCACCTCCGCTCGTCAGTTCCTCAAGGAGGTTCGTCAGGAACTCAAGAAGGTCGACTGGCCGAC
>JAYVBZ010000169.1:0-1549 GCA_043750215.1 Actinomycetota bacterium | reverse complement strand
TTCCGCCCTGACCACGACAGCGCCCGATCCCACCGGAACGGTGACTGCCACAGCTCTGAGCCCGTACATCTGGGCAACATAAGGAGGCACTACCATGGCACTTTCACCTAAGCGGTCAACGCAAGCGGTCAACAAGGAAGCCGATCAGGTATGCGGCCTCTTGAACTCTGGCAAGCTCATCATCTATTCGGGCACCAAGCCCGTTGACGCGAACACGACCGCAGGAGCTGGGGTCAAACTAGCTACTTTGACGCTCAACGTCACCGCGTTCGGTGCGGCTTCGGCGGGAGTGGCGACAGCGGGAGCGATCACCTCGGATACGTCCGCAGTGGCGGGGACGGCAACGTGGTTCCGCGTGAACACTTCGGGCAACGTCGATGTGACTAACACCATGTTCGATGGCACGGTTGGCACCGCAGGAGCGGACCTGAACCTGAACTCGGTCGCCATCTCCACCGGAGCTACCGTGGCCGTCACAGCGTTTACGTACACCGCAAACCTCGGCTAGGTCTGGTCACACCTAACCTGGAGGGGTGAGGATCTAAGTGGCTATCGCTCGCGTACAGGCCCCAGCGGCAGTCGTGTCCAGCAATGGCACCCTGGCTATGTCATGGGGTTCGCCGACCGGAGCGGGTAACCTCCTGGTCGCGGCTATCTGTCAGTGGCGAGGTTCGCCGGGAATCACCATCACTGCGCCCTCGGGATGGACCGCAGCCCCCAGCGTCTCTGCGAGCGCGGACGCTTTCGCGCAGTTCTTCTATATCGAGAACGCCGCCTCTCGCTCGGGCAGCGATACCTTCACATCGTCATCCACTACTACAGATATGGTGGGATTCCTCTACGAAGGTTCAGGATTCACCACAGGAACGCTCGACGTCTCCGCGAGTTCGAGCGGCTCATCTACGGCCCTCTCTACCGGCACAACCGCGGCCTCCGCGGCGGCGAGCGAGTTGTTCCTGGGGGTTCTAGCCAACAGGAACACGACCGCGCAGAGTTCCCCGTTATGGCAAGGTGCCGCGCCTCCCCTCAGCCCGGATACCGTGACCGTGGTCAACAACGCTACGAGCCCCGCCGCGACTGCGGCGAGCAAGCTAACGGCCTATCTCTACGAACGCATCACCACAGGGGTAGGAACGGGCAGCGTAAGTGCTGTTCTGGCTAGTTCCAAAGCGTGGGTAGGCATCATCGTCTCGTTCCAACCCGGCGCCAGCACGACAGGCACAGGGAACCTCGCGAGCGTGGCCGCCTCACTCGCAGGAACCGGAACGCATACTCCTACCAGTTTCACGGGCACAGGGAACCTCGCGGGAGCTGCCGCCGCTCTTGCCGCCACCACGGTACAGACCTTCACTGGCACCGGGAACGTCACGATGGCCGCTGCCTCGTTCGGACCTAATCTGCTTCCCTACACGGGCATCCTGGGAGGCCTCACATCTCGTCTTGGGAATATGGTGATGGCCTATAGCGGTAGCGCCTCCTCGGGAGGGGGAGGAGGCACCGGCACCTTCACCGGGCAGGGCGATGTCACGCTGGCGGCTGCCTCGTTGGC
>JAYVBZ010000168.1:0-6712 GCA_043750215.1 Actinomycetota bacterium | reverse complement strand
TGGTCGAGCTCGACGGCGAGCGCCTGCTCATCGCGAGCAGCCTCCGCGAAAAGGTGGCCGAGGGCGCGGGAGCCATCCGGACCGTGAGAGGCCAGACGCTGATCGGCGCCTCGTTCACACCTCCGTATCCGAACGTCGAGAACGCTCACACGGTGGTTCACGGCGACTTCGTCACGATGGAGGACGGGACCGGGATCGTCCACATGGCGCCGGCATTCGGGGCGCCGGACCTGGCCGTGGGCCTGGAGCAAGGCTGGCCGGTCCACAAGCCCATCGGCGACGACGGTCGGTTCACGGACCTGGCGCCGGAGTTCATCCGAGGACTCTTCTTCAAGGACGCCGACCCGGTGATCGCCGACGACCTCCGAGCGCGCGGCATCCTGTTGCGTGAGGGCGTCTATCAGCACAGTTATCCGTTCTGTTGGCGCTGCAAGACGCCACTCCTCTACTACGCGCGAACCTCGTGGTATGTCCGCACGACCGAGGTCAAGGATCGCATGCTGGCCGTGAACGACACGGTGGACTGCCACCCGGATCACCTCAAGAAGGGGCGGTTCGGCAACTGGCTTGAGAACAACGTGGACTGGGCCCTGAGTCGAGAGCGGTATTGGGGGACGCCGCTTCCCATCTGGCGCTGCGCGGCCGGTCACCACACGGCGATCGGGTCCCTGAAAGAACTCGGCGAGAAGGCCGGTCGTGACGTATCGGACCTCGATCCGCACCGCCCCTACATCGATGCAGTCACGTTTCCGTGCCCCGCGTGCGCCGAGACTGCGACCCGCGTTCCGGAAGTCATCGACACGTGGTATGACTCCGGCGCGATGCCCTTCGCCCAGTGGGGCTACCACCCTGAACTAGGTCGCGGCCTGGAGACGTTCGCGAAGCGATATCCGGCCGACTTCATCTCCGAGGCCATCGACCAGACACGCGGGTGGTTCTACACGCTCCTGGCAGAGGGCACCCTGCACTTCGATGAGTCCGCGTATCGGAGCGTGGTGTGCTTCGGCCACATCACGGACGAAGACGGACGCAAGTTGTCGAAGTCGCTCGGCAACGTATCCGACCCCATAGAGATCATCGAGTCCCACGGCGCCGATGCGGTCCGATGGCTTGCCCTCACCAGCGGGTCGCCGTGGACTTCGCGTCGAGTCTCCCCCGCCATCCTCGACGAAGTGGTTCGTCAGTTCCTCCTGACCTTGTGGAACGTCTACGCGTTCTTCACCACGTACGCCAACGCAGACGGCTTCGACCCGGACGCCGCCGCTCCACCTGTGGCCGAACGACCGTTGCTGGATCGCTGGGTGCTGTCACGCCTGGGCGCCACATGCCAGGGCGCGCGAGCCGGACTCGACGAGTACGACGCAACCGGCGCCGGACGACTCATCGCCGCCTTCGTCGACGACCTATCGAACTGGTACGTGCGGCGGTCCCGTCGACGCTTCTGGAACCCCGACGGCGCGTCGAACGCCGACAGTGCGGCCGCATTCCACACGTTGTACGGATGCCTGATCACGCTCTCCCGCTTGCTCGCTCCATTCACGCCGTTCATCAGCGAGGAGCTCTGGCTGAACCTCGCTGCCTGGCGCTCGTCGATGGCACGCTCGGTGCACCTGGCCGACTACCCAGGTGCGCAGGAGTTCCCGCGTGACCCGACGCTGGATGCATCCATGGAGGCCGCCCGCGCCATAGTGGAGCTCGGACGAAGGGTGCGAACGGATACGAAGACCCGCACGCGACAGCCACTCTCCGAGGCGGTGATCCATCTCCCCCGCGATCCCCATGCCCTTCACGACCTACTGCCGATCGTCGCCGAAGAACTCAACGTTCGCGAGGTGGTATTCGCCGAGTCGGTTGCCGGGTTCGGGCGGTGGCATGCCAAGCCGAACTTCAAGACCTTGGGGCCCACGCTCGGGCCCCGCGTGAAGGAGCTCGCCGGCGCCCTCGCCGAGGACGACGGAACGTATGCCGGACGTCTGGCGAGCGGCGAGACCGTGGAGGTCCCCACGAGGGGAGGGCCTATCCATGTCGAACCGTCCGACGTGGAGCTCACGCAAGAGATCCGCGAGGGATGGGGCGTGGCAGCAGACGCCGGTATCACGGTCGCACTGGACCTTGAGCTCAGCGATGATCTCCGCCGAGAAGGGCTCGCTCGTGAACTCGTTCGTGCCATCCAGGACGCCCGCAAGGCGGCGGGTTTCCAGGTCAGTGACAGGATCACGTTGGGCGTCCAGGGCGATGAAGCTATCGCCGCAGCGCTGGACGCATATTCGGACTACGTCGCGGGCGAGACGCTCGCCACACAAGTGCTGCGCTCGCGCCTCCCCGATCCCGGATACGAACGCTCGATCGCGCTGGAGGGAGCCGAGGTGCTGATCACTCTCCGCCGCGTGCCGCATGCCGGCTGAACCGAGAGCTTCGCTCCACCCCGCTCCACAACAACAGGAGTGCCCCGATCGCCGCGAGCAGCGCGAGGACGATCGCGCTCGTTGGATGCTCGCTGAGAAGTCCCAAGACCAGCGCGATCGCTGAGATCACCACGAGGGCGCTCGCGCCGGCGTAGATGATCGCGACGCCGTGGGACCGGCGCTTTCTCAGTCCTCGCCCCAGAAGAGCTCGCGCAGGGAACGATCGGAGCTGTCGCCGGGTGTGTCGTCGTCGCGCAGAGAAGCCACGGAGGCGGTCGCAGGGTCCTCGACCCGGATCGGTTCCTCGACCTGCACCATGGGAACGGTCGGACGCGGATCCGAGGGTGGGCGGGCGGGCGGCGCCATGGCTCGGTCCGCTCTCACCATCCCCTTCACCGTCTCGGCGTGCTCCTGCACCACCGCGGCGAGACTCTGAAGGAAGGTCCTCTCCTGGGCTAGGAACGCGTTGACGGACGAACGATCGCCTGGACCGACCGAGCCGGTGGCCGATCCGCCCGTCTTGGCGCCCGAAGCCGCTCGCGCGTCGCGCACGATCTGCTCGGCCTGGGCACGCGCTCGCTGGATGATCTCGTCGGCCTGGCGGGAAGTGTCGGCCAGATCGGGAGCACCGATCAGGGAACCCCCGCCTTGGGTTCGCAGCTTGCGGTGCTCTTCCACCATGGCGTTCATAGATCCAGTTATCTGATCCAGGAACTCGTCCACATCCCGCATCCGATAGCCACCGAAGCGGGAGACCCGGAACTCCTTCCGTTGCACGTCGGCCGGCCCAAGGGTCTTCGGCGCCTGCGCGCTCGCGAATTCTGTACCTTCGTCGATCTGCTTCTTCTTCATCGTTCCTCCCCCAGGGATCGGCAGTATCTCAGCAATGCAGCCCCGTTCGCACCACGATCAGGATGACGAACGCCGCCAGCGCCGACCCATCGATCATGCGCATCGGAGGCAGGATCTTTCGGAGCGGGCGCAGCAACGGTTCCGTTACGTCGATCACCAGGTCATGGGCTCCCCGGACCAGACCGGAAGTCGGGACGCGCCAGCCCGCCGCCTCTGCCCAACTGAGGATGACCCGGATCAATAGGACGATCCAGATGAGGTTGACGGCTAGGCACGAGATACTTCTGAGGGTCGACGCAGCGATCATCGAAGCGAGAGGCTAGCAGTCCTCTCGCCATGGGGGCGCCGAACCACCCGAAAGGCTAGAACTGGTTGTAGAAGGCGCCGCCCGCTATCCGTTCCCGCTCTTCGGCACTGACTTCCACGTCGGCCGGAGTCAACAGGTAGACGCGATTCGCGACGAGTTCGATCTTCCCGTCCAGGCCGTACACGAGGCCAGAGGCGAAGTCGACGAGCCGGCGCGCGATGGTGTCCTCGGTGCTCTGCAGGTTCATGATGACGGCGGTGCCATCCTTGAAGCGGTCCGCGACGTCACGCGCTTCATTGAACCGTTTGGGTTCGGACTTGTGGATGGTCCCGGAGGAGGCGGCGCGGGGTGCCGCGTGGGTGAGAACCATACCTTCGTCGCTGGAGGGGATCTCTCGGACGGAGCGAGGCTTCATGCGGCGAACCGCCGCGGGCTCGGCCTCCGGCATCTCCTCCACGAAATCGTCCTCGTCCTCCACCAAACCCAGGTAGTTGAGCGTCTTCTTCCACACGGCTGCCATCACGTCCTCCCTGCTTACGTCGTTCGCGGACCGAACAACGCCGTTCCGATCCGCACCATGGTAGCGCCTTCCTCGACAGCGATCGGGTAATCCAACGACATTCCCATGGAGAGTTCCAGCACCTCAGGGGTGGTTCGTCGAAGATCTTCACGCAGCTCCCATAGCTTGCGGAAGTATGGGCGGGCGTCCTCTGGAGTCTCTGGAATCGGCGGCAGGGTCATCAAGCCGGTCAATCGAACCCCGTCAAGGGATCCGACGAGCGCGGCGGCGGCGGCAAGATCCTCCGGCCTCACGCCTGAGCGTGCGTGGGTGAAGTCGACTTCGATGAATACGTCCAGCGTTCTCCCGGAGCGGGCAGCGCGGCTTGCCAGGCGCCGAAGGGCGCTCTCCGCGGACACCGTCTCCACCACCGCCGCGAGGTCTGCCACGTGGTGTGCGGTGCTCCGCTGGAGGGTTCCGATGAAATGCCACCTGGCTCCCGGAAGAGAAGGGGCTTTCCCACGCAGTTCGGTGACGTAGTTCTCCCCCACCGCCGTGACGCCCGCATCCAACACCCAGCGGATCGCCTCGATCGGCACCGTCTTGGCCGCCGCAACGATGGTGACCTGCGCCGGATCTCGACCTGATCGAACTGCGGCGGCGTCGATGGCCGCGCGGATGCCGGCGAGGTTCTGGAGGACGTGCGTTCGCTCCATGGGTTCCTTCCAACGGAGATGGAACGAGGGCGGAGAGGTTCATCCTCGGCCACGAGGCGGGGGAAGGACGCCTCGAGCTGGAACCTCCCCGCCCCCAGGTCCGCGCAGGACCGCGCGGTAGAGCGGGCGAACACCCGGCCTAGTTCTTCAGGAAATCTGGGATGTCCAGATCCTCCTCGGCATCGAAGGAGACCGAAGCTGGCTCGGGCTCGTTGGTCGGAGCGAAGATGTCTGCCTCGTCGTCCAGATCCTCCCCAAGGATCGAAGGGAGGGCGGAGCCAGATGAAGGCCGGCGTTCGGTGCGCACCGGCTCCTCAAGCAACCTGGAGAGGCGATTCTCGAAGCGGTTCTGATCGGCGCCGACAGCCATCGGTGACGTCTTGTCGAACCCAGCGGCAACGACCGTCACTCGCACTTCCTCTCCGAGCGCGTCATCCACGACCGCCCCGAAGATGATATTGGCGTCCGGATGCGCCACCCGGGTGATGGTGTCTGCGGCCAGGTTGACCTCATGAAGCGACAGGTCCGTCGGCCCGGCGATAGAGAGCAGCACGCCCTTGGCACCGTCGATGGAAGACTCCAGCAGCGGCGAGCTGATCGCCGCCTTCGCGGCGTCGGTGGCCCTGTCCGGGCCCGAGCCGATCCCGATCCCCATGAGCGCGGAACCAGCTCCGGTCATCACCGACTTCACATCGGCGAAGTCCAGGTTGATGAGACCAGGGGTGGTGATGAGCGATGTGATCCCGTCCACGCCCTGGAAGAGGACTTGGTCCGCCATCCGGAATGCGTCCACCATCGGCGTGCTGGGATCTGACACCTGCAGCAGTCGGTCGTTGGGAACCACGATGAGGGTGTCGACGGCCTTCTTCAGCTCGGTGATCCCGACGTCCGCTTGCGTGGCGCGCTTACGACCCTCGAAACCGAAGGGGCGAGTGACGACACCGATGGTGAGTGCACCCAGACCCTTCGCGATCTCCGCGATCACCGGGGCCCCACCAGTACCGGTCCCACCGCCCTCGCCCGCCGTGATGAAGACCATGTCGGAGCCTTTGAGTATCTCTTCGATCTCATCTCTGTGCTCATGCGCGGCGCTCTGTCCGACCTCCGGGTCCGAGCCGGCTCCAAGTCCCCTTGTGGTTTCCCGCCCGATGTCGAGTTTGACCTCGGCATCGGACATGAGGAGCGTCTGCGCGTCGGTGTTCACGGCGATGAACTCGACGCCCCGGAGGCCTGCCTCGATCATCCGGTTCACCGCGTTCACGCCGCCGCCGCCGATGCCTATGACCTTGATCACCGCGAGATAGTTCTGGGGAGCATCGATCATGGAGAGCCTCCGAATTCCCGGACCCCGGTCCGGCTACCTGGGAACCGAAGCTCCCGCTGTCAGACTCTAACTGTCAACTACAAGGTGATTGTTATATCTACCTAACCTAGAAGTAGCGAGACTACTAAGAACGTGCAGGTCCGTCAAGCCCCAAGGCAACGAGATGAATACATCGCTAGCAGCTCGATCGGAGCCTAGGGAGACGGTGTTGGCGAGCCGGACGCGGGCGATGGGGGTGCGATCGCCGTGGCAGTCGTGGTCCCTCGAAGTCGTGCGGTGGGCACAGCAGGTGAAGAAACGTCGATCGAGACGACGCCGATCGGCTGATCTCGCGCCCACGCGAGAACCGCGTGCAACGCGTCAGCCTTGGAACCGGCGTCCTCAGCATCACCGAACGTCACCAGCACGCCGTCCCTCAGCGTCAGCGTGACGCTGCCATCGGCGGCAACAGCGACGGCTTCGATCCGCGTCAGCAGTGAAGGTGGCATCGCGCCGAGCACGGCAGCTCCGTCGTGTAAGGAGCCCTCCCCCGCCGTGCCGAGCACCGGAAGCCGCGAACCCGCTGGCGCCGGCCCGAGTGTCGTCCCGTCCTGTGCCAGGAGCAGGGGC
>JAYVBZ010000167.1:0-4783 GCA_043750215.1 Actinomycetota bacterium | reverse complement strand
AAGCTTTGGGACGCATGGACCGCGATCCACACGACCGGTGACTTCTACGACGTTAGGCGGTTCCGCGACGATCCTGCCGACGTCCGCATCGAGCCCTGGGAAAGGGAAGAGGTCGGGGACGTCGCGGGGAAGACCTTGCTGCACGTGCAATGCCACTTCGGGCTCGACACGCTCTCGTGGGCGCGCCTAGGTGCGACGCGCGTGACGGGCGTGGACTTCAGCGAGCCGGCTATCGCGTTCGCGCAGGAACTGGCGGCCGAAACCGGCCTGGGCGACCGATCGCGGTTCGTGGTTTCCGATGTCTACGACCTGCCCGGTCCGCTGCAAGGGGAGACCTTCGACATCGTCTACACCGGTCGGGGCGCTCTGGGATGGCTGCCTGACTTGGGGCCGTGGGCCGAGGCCGTTGCCGGGTTCGTGGCTCAGGGCGGGATCTTCTATATGCACGAAGGACATCCTGTGATGTGGGCATTCGACGACGAGCGCACTGAGTCCGATCCGCTTTGGCTCCGTTACGACTACTGGGGCGGGGAGACGCTCACCTTCCCGGTCGAGGGGTCATACGCAGACCCGAGTGCCGACGTGGATGCCGAATGGGAACACGGCTGGAACCATTCCCTCGGGGAGATCGTGTCGGTGTTGGTCTCCAACGGTCTTCAGATCGAGTTCCTTGATGAGAAGCGGACATTGGCCTGGCCGATGCCGTGGTTGGTCGAACAACCAGGCGGCGGGTATGGGTTCCCGCAGGGCCAGATCGGAACGATCCCCTTGATGTTCTCCCTTCGTGCCCGTAAGACCTCCTAGTGGACCCGTAGGCCTCAAGGCCTAACCCACAGGCGCCGACACCTGACGTGTATGCGGCCCCAGCCTGAGTTTGCTGTCGGCGAGACCACCGCTGCGTTCCGACGCTTGGTCGAGAACGTTGCGCGGGTCATCACCGGTGATGCCGCCGTCGTAGAGACGGCGGCGATCTGTTTGTTCGCCGAGGGGAACCTTTTGCTGGAAGGCGTCCCCGGGGTCGGTAAGACGATGCTCGCTCGCTCCTTGGCCCGCTCCATCGGCGGCGAGTTCAATCGTGTGCAGGCGACGCCGGATCTTCTTCCTTCCGATCTCACCGGGATCAGCATCTACGACCAGGCCAAGATGGAGTTCCGGTTCGTGCCGGGGCCGGTCTTCGCCAATGTCGTGCTGGTTGATGAGATCAACCGGGCGACGCCGCGGACCCAGAGCGCGCTCCTTGAACCCATGGAGGAACGCCAGGTGACTGTGGAGGGCACGACGTATCCGTTGCCGAAGCCGTACCTGGTGATCGCCACGGAGAACCCGAGCGAGCAACACGGCACCTATCCGCTTCCCGAGGGTCAGTTGGATCGCTTCGCATTGACGGTTGAGGTCGGCTACACCAGCCGGCAGGGCGCCGCCGACATCGTGAGACGCCAGCTCCACCACCATCCGATCGAAGACCTTGAACCGGTATTGACACCTGAGGAGGTCGTCCGCGCTCAACAGGCCGTCCGTGGAGTCCATGTGGATCAGCCGATCATCGATTACGTGGTCTCGTTGGCGCTCGCAACTCGCGCGGCTGCCGAGATCGCGGTAGGCGCGAGCCCCCGCTCGATGGTGGCGCTGACCCGATGCGCGCAGGCGCGCGCCATCAGCGAAGGCCGCGACTTCGTTCTTCCCGACGACGTGAAGGCGCTTGCACCTGCTGCGCTCGCGCACCGGTTGGTCCCGCGGCAGGTCCGTGGTGGCGGTGGCATCGGCCGTGACGTTGTTCGGCGGATCCTCGACGAGGTACCCGTTCCGCTCGGCGTCGCCGGGAGGGGGTAACCCCGTGCCCCGCCTGCGGCGACGCGCCGCTGGGCTGGTGGGAGGCGCCCTGGTCCTGTTCTTGCTGGGTTCGAACGTTCAGGCGGGCTGGCTCTACGTCCTCGCGGCATTCCTGTTGGGGACGCTCATCGCAGGCTGGGTGCTTCCGGCCCTGATGGTGCGGCGCATCGAGGTGTCTCGCTCCGCTCCGCTAGAAGCATTCCAGGGTCAAGCCACCTGGGTCGAACTGGTCGTGCGCGACGCGTCTTTCGGTATCCGGTTGGGTGTGGTCGTGGAGGATCCGCACCTCGCGCCCACACTCACCTATATCCCCGTCCTCAGACCGGGTGACCGCGTGGCGGTTCGGACCGAACGAACCCCCGCGCGGCGCGGTCCCCAGGGCCCCACGCCGCTCTTGATCTCGTCATCCGCGCCCTTCGGTGTTGCGGTAGCCCGCCGACGGCTTCAAGTGGCAGGGGAGACCGTCGTATTCCCCAAGGTCACACCGCTGGGATCCTTGCCGTTCGTTGATGCGGCTGACACGCACGAGCGATCCATCCATCCCTATTCAAGGATGGGCCAAGGCCCGGAGTTCGTGGGGGTGCGCGAGTATCGGCCCGGCGATGGGATGCGGCATGTCCACTGGCCCTCGACCGCTCGACACGGGGCTCTCATCGTGCGTGAGTTCGAAGAGGAGACCACCCGCCGGCTCGCGCTTATCCTCGACACCTGTAACGACCTCGGTACCGAGTGGACGCCCTTGGACCGATGCTGTTCTGCGGTGGCGTCGATCTCGACGGCGGCCCTCACGCAGGGCCACGGCGCCCGCCTCATCGCTGCGAGAGGAGGGATCCCGGAGGTTCTCACCCGCGCGGACGAACACGAACTCTTGGACTGGTTGGCTCGACTGCGTCCGGGCGGCGGTTTGCGACTCCACGAAGTGCTCGACGCCCTGGGGGAGGAGCTGCGGGGAGTGCAGACAGCCGTTCTGGCGTTCCCGACGTGGAGGAGCAACACTGCCGACATCCTTCCGGACGCGGCGGCCAGGCTGTTCGGATCCGTCCGATCCGTCGTCGCGGTCGTCGTGGAGGTCGACCCTGCGGCGGCTCCGAGAGACTCAGTGCTGTCGCCATCTGCCACCGATGACCTGGTGCAGGGTCTGGAAGCCGCCGGCGTTGACGTGTACCGATGGGCTCCCGGGCAGGAAGACCTGGCGCGGGTGCTGCGGCTGGAAGCCGGCGTCTGATGAAGCTCACCATCCATGCCAAGGGAGCGGTGGAGGATTCCGCGCATATGCGGATCGTCGCCGCGCTCGCGGTGGAAGTTGCCCTGCTGGCTGTGGTCGTGCAAGGGGCGGTGGACGGGTTCACGGCAGCGTGCGTCTTGCTCGCAGCTCCTGCGGGCTACCTCTTCTCCTACCGCCAGCGTCACCACTCGAACCTGACCACGAAGATCCTCCTTTCGATCGGGCTGTTGGTTGCGTTCGCACAGTTCCTTAGCAGCGTCCGGACGGTCACGATGGTCGACCAAGCCAGGATCCCCCTGGCATCGCTGTTCCTGTGGGTGCAGGTCCTGCACTCGTTCGATGTTCCCCGACGGCGGGACTTGGCGTTCTCGATGATGTCCAGCGTGGTGCTGATGGCCGAGGCGGGGGCGCTCTCCCTTACCTCGACCCTGCTCTGGTTCATGGTGGTGTGGGCGGTGCTGGCCGCGGTGTGGCTGTTCCTGTCCAGCGCGCCGGCTGGGGGCCTGATCACGCCCGTCCTGTCGATAGCGCGGATCCGGCCCGGAAGGGGGCGGGCGGCGCCGGTTCGGTTCGTGGGGCTCAGTGCATCGGTGGTCCTGCTCTCGACGATCGCGGTCTTCCTGGCCATGCCCCGACTTCCCGGATCCTTCACACACGTGCCGCCCTTCTCACTCACCGGGGCACGCCCGGTCGGCAGTTTCGACGGCGAGGTCAGCAACCCCGGCCTGCCCGCTTCAACGAACGGGGTGGTGGACTTCGCATCGAACGCGTATCCGGGCTTCAGCGACGTCGTGGACCTGCGCGCGCGCGGACAGCTCTCTGACGACATCGCGTTCAGGGTTCGATCGTCGCAGTCTTCACTGTGGCGAGCCGAGGTCTTCAACACGTTCGACGGCGCCACATGGACCATCGGTGACACCACGACTACGTCTCTTACTACTGGGAGCGACGGCGGTGTCACGTTGCCGCAGCCCGCCGGTGGGATCTTCAGCGCGCGGACCGCCCCGTTGACCCAGACCTTCTACATCGCATCGCCCCAGCCCAACGTGCTGTTCGCCGCGTATCGTCCGGACGAGATCTACTTTCCCTCCGGCGGGCTGCGCGTGGACGGGTACGACTCGGTCCGCGCGCCGATCTTCCTGGATACCGGGATGATCTACTCCGTCGTCTCGAACATCCCCATCCTGGACCCGCAGACCCTCCGCGCTGCGGGACCGCTCCAGGTTCCCAGGACGGATGCCGATCTTCAGCTGCCCCAGGCGATGCCGAGCCGCGTTGCCCATCTCGCCGCGCGCATCACCCGCTCCCGGTTCACCGAGTACGACAAGGTCATCGCGGTCCAGGACTGGATCGCCGCGAACACGCAGTACGACCTCAACGTGGCTCGCGATCCGCTGGGGGTGGACACGGTCGATCGCTTCCTCTTCGGGACCAAGCGCGGATTCTGCGAGCAGATCGCGAGCGCCATGGCCGTCATGCTGCGGACGCAGGGCATCCCCACGCGACTGGTCACGGGGTATGGGCCCGGCACATGGAACCCGCTGACCGGTTACTACGAGGTCAAGCAGTCCGACGCTCACGCCTGGCTCGAGGTGTACTACCCCGCCGTCGGGTGGGTTCCCTACGACCCGACGTTCGGTGTGCCGGAGGCGTCCGGATCGGGGGCGCACTTCGTGGCGCCGCAGGCCCTGGCAGCGATCGCACACCTGGTTGGACGGGCCATCCCGG
>JAYVBZ010000166.1:0-8869 GCA_043750215.1 Actinomycetota bacterium | reverse complement strand
CCACCGACAGCTACCTGGAGGAAGTGGCGGCGTCTTCACCGGGGCCGAAGTGGTGGCAGTGTTACGTGTACGAGGATCACCCGATCACCCAGGCCATCTTGAAACGCGTGGTGGCGGCAGGGTTCGACGCGATCTGTCTCACCGTGGACTTCCCGGTGGGTGGCCTTCGGCATAAGGACGCGCGCAACGACCTGTCGTTACCGGTGCAGATCGTGGGCCCCGACATGCAGTACGACCCGTTCCTGGGCTGGGATGACCTTGGGTGGATCCGCGACCTCACGCCCGGACTGCCGTTGGTGCTCAAGGGCATCCTCACACCCGAGGACGCGACACTGGCGGTTGACGCAGGCGTTGATGCGATCATCGTCTCCAATCACGGGGGACGGCAGTTAGATGGCTCGCCGGCGGGGTTGACGGCGCTGCCCGACGTGGTGGCTGCGGTCGCCGGCAAGATCCCGGTGCTTGTGGATGGCGGGATCCGGCGGGGGACAGACATCCTGAAGGCCCTGGCGCTGGGTGCCGATGCCGTCCTGACCGCACGCCCGCTGGCGATGGCGCTTGCCGCCGAAGGTGAAGCAGGTGTCGCGCGCGCCCTGGAGATCCTCCACGATGAGTTCCAGAACGCGATGGCGCTGACCGGATGTCGCTCGGTGAGCGAGATCACGCGGGAGCTGGTCGCCCCGGCTCCCCGGTAGCCGCATCGGCCGCGGGCTCCGCCATCCGTGCCCGGCGTCGGAGGATCAACAAGCCGCCGATGACTGCGACGAACCCCGCCAGTGAGGCGAACAACAGCACGTTCTGCTGATCTACGGTGGAGGGCCCGGAACCCTGCGCCCAGGTGCCGATGGCGAGCCCCGCAACCCCAACGCCGGCTCCGACCACCAGTGCGAGGGCCGCATCGATCCGCTGACCTTTGGGGGACAACAGCCCGACGATCCCGGCGGCGGCTGCCCCACCGCCGATGAGCACGATCGAGAACATCACGCTGAATGGCATCTTGGCTGCAGCATCGTCGCGCTCACCTCCGCTGGCAAGGTCATCCATCGAACCTTCATAGAGGCGTGACAGAACGCGAACATCGTGCCGAGGCGCCAGGAGCACCTCCGATAGTTGGAGAACGGTTAGCTTTACGCACAGATTCCGCGGTGCCGGGGTATCCCTCATCGTTCCTTAACGTGTCTTTGTTAGGTTCGAGGGGTGCTTGAGCCAACGGTAGTCGACCTGCCGGCGGTCCCGGGTGAGCCCGACCCTGCGCCGATGCTCGCGCGGCCCTCAACGGGCCGCGCGCTTATCCGGCTGGCACGACCCAAGCAATGGGTGAAGAACCTCTTGGTGTTCGCCGCGCCGGGCGCGGCCGGGATCCTTTCGTCTCCGTCGGTCGCCGCCCGGGCCGGACTAGCCTTCGTCGCCTTCAGCGCCGTGGCCAGTTCCACGTACGTCGTCAACGACGTGTTGGACCTTGCCGCCGATCGCGCGCATCCGACCAAGCGGCAACGTCCCCTGGCCGCGCGTACTGTCTCGGTGTCGGTCGCGCTCGTGTTCGCGGCCGCGATGCTTGTCGTCGGCACCACCGTTGCGTCGCTCTTGGGGCTCGCCTTCCTAGAGGTGGTCGGTCTCTACATCGCGTTGACCCTCGCATACAGCGCAGTGCTCAAGCGCATCGAGGTGATCGACATCGCGGTTGTCGCGGCGTGCTTCGTGCTCCGAGCGGCGGGCGGCGGTGCCGCAACCGGCGTCGCCCCATCCTCTTGGTTCCTCATCTTGACGTCGGCCGGCGCGCTGTTCGTGGTGGCGGGCAAACGGCTCGCCGATCTGCGACATGCGCGCGCCGCCGGCTCGCTGGCGTTCGCACGTCGCGCCGCCTACCCCGAACCGTTCCTGCGAAGCGTGGGGATCTTGGCCGGCGCCCTCGCTGTCATGGCGTACTGCCTCTGGTCTCTCGCAGTGCCGCACGACATCGACGGCGTCGCGTGGAGCCAGGTCTCGATCGTGCCGTTCGTCATCGCGCTCCTGCGCTACGGCTTGGTCATCGAACGTGGAGAGGCGAGCGCACCGGAAGAGGTCTTCTTTAGCGACCACGTCTTGCAGGTCGCCGTGCTGGTGTGGATAGCCACCTTCGCGGTGGGTGTCTACGGATGATGGCCTCGGGAGAGGCGCACCTGTTCACCGGCTGGGGCCGGACGGCCTACTCGGGAGCCTGGGTCACCCGCCCCGGAACCGCCGATGCCGTCGCTGAAGCGCTTCGAACAGCCGGATCGCGTGGGGTCCTTCCCCGCGGCCTGGGGAGGAGCTACGGCGACGTCGCCCAGAACGCGGGTGGAACGATCCTGGACATGACGTCGATGGGTGGGGTGGTTGCCCTCGATCCTGCGGCCGGGACGCTCACCGTCATGGCGGGGGAGTCGTTGGACAAGATCCTCCGAGCCATCGTCCCACTAGGTTGGTTCCTCCCGGTCACCCCGGGAACACGGTACGTCACGATCGGCGGGGCGGTCGCCAACGATATCCACGGCAAGAACCACCATCGCGCCGGTTCGATCGGCGACCACCTGGTGTCGTTCGAGATGGTGCTTGCGAGCGGAGAAGTCGTGACCGTCGCGCCGGAGGACGACACGGAGCTCTTCGACGCGACCCTCGGCGGGCTGGGCCTTACGGGCGTGATCACGCGCGCGACCCTGAAGATGCTCCCGATCACGACCTCGCGAGTGCGGCAGGATACCGACCGCTGCGCGGACCTGGACCAGTTGATGGCCCTGATGGCATCCGAAGATGACCACTACCGCTACTCGGTCGCATGGATCGATTGCCTGGCTCGCGGCAAGTCCCTGGGTCGCGGCGTCCTCACCCGTGGCGAGCACGCCGAGATCGACGACCTTCCCCACGCCCATCGCGTGGATCCGCTCAGTTTCGCGCCCACCTCACTCGCAGGCGTCCCAGCCTTCATGCCGAACGTGATGAACCCGCTGAGCGCGCGCGCGTTCAACGAACTGTGGTTCAGGAGGGCGCCGGCGCGGGAGCGCGGGCGCCCGGTCGCCATCGCGCCCTTCTTCTACCCGCTCGACGCCGTGCGCGACTGGAACCGTCTCTATGGAAGGCGCGGATTCATCCAGTACCAGTTCGTGGTTCCGTTCGGCCAGGAGACCGTGATCCGCAGCGTGGTGGAGACGCTCGCCGCGGCCGGTTCCCCCAGCTTCTTGGCCGTGCTGAAGAGGTTCGGCTCCGGGCGGGGCATGCTCTCGTTCCCCATCCCTGGCTGGACGCTTGCACTGGACATCCCCGCCGGCGCTCGCGATCTGGCTCCGTTGCTCGACGGGCTCGACCGCACGGTGATCGAGGCGGGAGGCCGCGTCTACCTAGCGAAGGACTCGCGCCTCGACCCCGGCTCGCTCCGAGCGATGTACCCGGGATTGTCGCGCTGGCAGGAGGTCCGCGAGCGCGTCGACCCGGATCGACGCCTCCGTTCCGACCTCCAGCGGCGCTTGGATCTGGACACCTCCCGACAGGACGTGCTCGCATGAAGGACGCGCTCGGGCGGATCCGCCGGGTCCTGGTGTTGGGTGGCGCGTCAGATATCGGACTCGCAACCGCAAAGGCCTACGTCCGCGGGGGAGCGAGCCATGTCATCCTGGCCGCGCGCAAGCCCAACGACCTTGACGCGGCCGCGTCGGCCCTGCGCGACCTTGGAGCCACGACGACCCAGACCATCCTCTTCGATGCCGACGCGTTCGACACGCACCAGGAGGTGCTCCAGACCGCCTTCCAGGCGGGAGATATCGACGTCGTCGTCCTCGCCTTCGGTGTCCTGAGCGATCAAGTCTCCGCCGAACGCAACGCTAGCCACGCGATCGACACCATCCGCACGAACTTCACCGGCGCCGTCTCCCTGCTCCTGCCCCTGGCGGACCGCCTGATCGCACAAGGCCACGGTTCCATCGTCGTGGTCTCGTCGGCGGCTGGTCAGCGCGGCCGCCGTTCCAACTACGTCTACGGTTCCTCCAAGGCTGGGCTCGATGTGTTCTGCCAGGGCCTCGGGGATCGGCTCGCGCCGCTCGGCGTGCAGGTCCTCATCGTGCGGCCGGGGTTCGTGCGGTCCAAGATGACGCAAGGGTTGCCGTCGGCGCCGCTGGCCTCCACGCCCCAAGCGGTCGCGCTGGCGATCGTGCACGGCACCACCACGGGCGCCACCATCGTCTGGGTCCCTCCGGCCATGCGGTGGGTCATGGCCGGACTCCGGCTCCTTCCCCCGTCCGTATTCCGTCGTTTGGAGATCTAGCGGCATGGCCAAGGCTGGTACCGCCACCCCTTCTACTCGCGCGCTCTCCAGGAAACGACTGCGTCGTAGGCATCGCAGACGCCGGATCGTAGTGATCCTCCTGGTGTTCTTGATCCCACTCGGCTGGTCCTACGGGCGTGCCATCACCGCGCCTGGCAGCGCACCGCTTTCCGCCAAGAGCGTCGAGTGGTTCAAAGGCCTGCCCGGCGGCACCTGGATCACCTTGAAGATCGAACGCGCCTGGTACTCATCGCACAAGCCGCCCGTCGGCGGATCGCTCGCCGGAGGCATCCCCAAGCAGTCGGGTCAGCCCGAGACGCCCTCCCCGGGCACCGGGTCCAGCGCCCCACAAGTCGCGCCGCACCTGGCCGCCCCGCCCAACATCAAGCCGTTCGTCTCAACCCCCTTGCCGCGCGAAGGTCAGTGGCAGGACGTGGGCAAGACCGTAGGCGGCGCGCAGGCCGTCCGTGTGGCCTATCTGCGTCCCGACTCGCAGCACACCAGCCTGCTGGGCACGGTGATGTGGATGGATCCGACGCTGCTGGCCACACGCCTGGTGGCCGGTCTCCAGGTGCCGCCGGGCGCGAGCACTCCGGCGAAGGTCCCGACCCAGCAGTACGGGGCGCTTGCTGTAACCTTCAACTCCGGGTTCCTGCTCAAGGACTCGAGCGGCGGGTTCTACCTGAACGGGCGCACCTACGCGCCACTGGTGACCGGACAAGCCTCGATCGTGCTCTACAAGGACGGGACCGTCGATGTGGGGGCGTGGGGCACCGATGTCTCTATGACTTCGCAGGTTGCAGCCGTCCGGCAGAACCTCTCGCCTCTGGTCACCGGAGGCAAGCCCGTTGCTGGGCTCGCCAACGACTCTCTGGCCGCGTGGGGACAAACGCTCGGCAATGCGGTGCTGGTCTGGCGATCGGGCGTCGGCGTCACGGCCGATGGCGCGATCGTCTACGCGGCGGCGCCGGCGCTCACGGTCCAGTCCCTCGCCAACCTGCTGGCCCGAGCGGGCGCTGTGCGCGCGATGGAGTTGGACATCAATCCGGAGTGGACCACCGGCATCTTCTACACACCGGCTCCCGCATCCACGTTGGGGATCTATCCGCATCTGCTGCTCTCCACGATGCAGCGGAGCCCAGAGCGCTACCTGGTCCCCGATGAACGGGATTTCTTTGCCGAGTTCATCCGGTCGAAGTACCTGAACGGGTAGCCGGGGGCGGGGACGCGGAACACGGTAGCGTTCGCACGTGTCCAGACGCCAGGTCGCATTGCTCGTGCTCGGGGTTACGGCCGTGTCGTTCTCGGCCGTGCTGTTCCGGCTAGCCGGCGCGCCGCCGTTCGCGGCCGCCTTCTATCGATGCGTGATGGCCGTGGCCGTCCTACTCCCGATCGCGATGATCCGTGACCGACGCGGCTTTCGTGTATTCACGCCGCGTTCCCTGGCGCTGTCGGTGCTCTCCGGGGTATTCCTGGCGCTGCACTTCGCCACCTGGATCCCGTCGCTGAACCTCACGAGTGTCGCGGCCAGCACCGTGCTGGTCACCACATCACCCCTGTGGGTCGCGCTCCTGGGCCGTCTGATCGGCGAACGGATGGCACGCCGCGCGGTGGCCGGTGTGCTGGTCGCGCTGGCCGGGACGCTGGTCATCACCGGTGGGGGACTGAACATCGGCTTGCGCGCCGCCGCCGGAGACCTCCTGGCGCTCCTGGGCGCCCTCTTCGCCGCCGCCTACGTCATGGCCGGACGAACGCTCCGTCGTGACCTGCCCGTGTTGCCCTACGTGATCGTCGTCTACACCACGTGCGCGGTCTGCATGGCCGGCGCGATGGCCGTCTCGCACGAACCGTTCACCGGCTACCCGCCGAGGACCTGGTTGTTGCTGGCCGCCATGACCATCGGGCCCCAGCTGTTTGGGCACACCGTGTTCAACCTGTTGCTTGGTCACCTGCCGGCTTCCGTGGTCACCATCTCGATCATGGCCGAACCCGTGGGCGCCTCGGTACTGGCGTTCATGTTCCTGGGCGAGGTCCCCGGGGCGGTGACGCTGCTCGGTGGCGCCATCGTCTTGGCCGGGGTTTACGTGGGGATCGCATCGCAGACAAGGGAACGGTTAGTGGAGTCCGTCCCGCTCGAGTGAAACGGACGCGGGGGCTTATCGGAGGTCGTCCCCTTCGATGTGCCTCGATCGCGACCGGTCCTCGTTCGGGGCCATGTAACGCGAAGGCTTTCGACTTCCTGCCGGCGCCCGTGACGTCCCACCTCCCTGTGTGCCACCCTGGACCCATGAGCGGCTATGACCTCCACACCCACAGCACCTGTTCAGACGGCACCCAGACCATCGCTCAGAACGTGGCGATCGCCATCGAGCGGGGCCTAGACGGCATCGCGATCACCGACCACGACACCACGGCCGGCTACGCCGAGGCCTACGCAGCCGCTGCGGGCACCAACCTGGAGATCATCCCCGGCATCGAGTTCTCCGCCGAGTACGAGGGTGCCAGCCTGCACGTCCTGGCCTACTTCCTGGACCCGGAGAACTCCGAACTCAAGGCGGAGCTGAAGCGCCTCACCGATACTCGCTTCCGCCGCGGCGAGCTGATGGTCCAGAAATTGCAGGAGCTGGGCTACGACATCTCTTTCCAGCGTGTGCGCGAGATCGCGGGGGACGACCTCATCGCGCGACCGCACATCGCCCAAGCTATGGTCGAGGCAGGGATCGTCGTGGAAGAGAAGGAAGCGTTCGACCGGTTCATCTCCGACGGTGGGATCGCCTACGTGCCCAAGCACGCACTGGATCCCGTGGACGCGCTCGCGTTGATCAAGGGTGCGGGCGGTGTCTGTGTGCTGGCACACCCGGCCATGTGGAAGGGGAACGGCTCGGTTCCCGACAGCCTGATCGAACAGATGGCGAACGCAGGGATGGTTGGCCTGGAGGTGAACCACCCGGATCATGACACCGAGCAGCGCGCCTACTACAGCGTCCTGGCTCACCGCCTGGGTCTGATCCCGACGGGGGCCAGCGATTGCCACGGTGCCCGCTACGGCTATCGCCTGGGATGCGACACCACGGACGGCGAACGAGTGGCCGAACTGAGACACCTGGCCGAGCGCTAGACGTGCAACCGATCTCCGATGCTACGGACCCGCGCCTCGGCGACTTCCTGCAGCTGCGCGACGAACAGTTCCGCCGCCGTCACGAATCCGAACATGGGCTCTTCCTGGCCGAAGGGTCGAAGACCATCCGTAGAGCCGTCGACGCCGGATACGTGCTGCGCCGGATCCTGCTGACCCAGCGTTGGATGGAGGGTTTGTCCGACATCGCCCCTTCGGCAGAGGTGTTGCTGGTCAGCGACGACCTCATGGAGGCGACCGTCGGCTTCCCCGTGCACCGCGGCGCGCTCGCCTCGTTCGATCGGAGTCCCTTGCCCTCCCTTGACGGCGTGCTGGCGGGAGCCGCGCGGATCGCGGTGCTGGAGGACCTAGTGGACCACACGAACGTCGGGGCGATATTCCGGAGCGCGGCTGCGCTGGGGGTGGATGGCGTGGTGCTCACCCCCCGGTGCGGCGACCCGCTCTATCGGCGGGCCGTCCGCACCTCCATGGGTGCCGTGTTCCGCGTCCCCTGGACGCGGATCCACTGGCGCGATGGGCCGGCGGCCCTTCGGGCCGCCGGCTTCACGCTGGCCGCGCTCACTCCATCGGCCGCCGCCGTCGCCCTGGGCGACGTCGATCCGTCCGCCTATGCGCGCTTAGCACTGGTTATCGGGAACGAGGCGGAGGGGTCATCGGCGCATTGGCTGGAGGCGGCCGACCTTCGCCTGCAGATACCGATGCGTGAAGGGATCGACTCGCTCAATGCGGCAGCAGCAGCGGCGGTCGTGTTCTACGCGCTCGCGCCGCGTGGCTGAGCGGTCGGTCGCTTGACCGTCCGTGGCGGCGGGGACCGGTAGGATTCGCTTGTGTCGGGCGCGATCGAGATGGTGTTCTTCGATATCGGGTGAGTGATGTACTCCGACACCATCTACACCGCCGCACTCCGGCGGGCCCTCCGCGACCTGGGCGGGACGTTCTCCGACGAAGACTTCGAAGAGGAGTACGAGTTAGCGCGGGCTGCGCAGTCGGGTTCGTTCCGGCGACGGATGGCCTCGCGATTCCTGGGACCGGGAGCGGATGTGGATGCGTTGCGAGACGCGGCAACGCGGTACTGGTCGTATCCGCCCGACGCGTTGGAATCTGATGTGAAACCGTGCCTTGAAGCACTGGCCGGCCGGTACCGCCTGGGCATCATCGCGAATCAACCCAGCCAGGTGCGCGACGCCATGGCACGCGATGGCATAGAGGACTTCTTCGAGATCTGGGGGGTGAGCGATGACATCGGCTTGGAGAAGCCGGATCCGCGCCTCTACGCCCACGTCCTCTATACGGCGGGCATCTCGCCGCTGCACACCGTGATGCTGGGCGACCGCCTGGACTACGACGTGATCCCCGCGAAGGCGGCCGGGATGCGCGCGGTGTGGATCCTGCGTGGCGAGGCCCCCAAGGACCCCACGGCTCTCCAGCTCGCCGAGGCCGACGCGTCCGTGAAGACGCTG
>JAYVBZ010000165.1:0-2191 GCA_043750215.1 Actinomycetota bacterium | reverse complement strand
TGGGACTGGGACCACTTCTTCACCATGGACGGCGATCGTGACGGTCTCCACTACGAGGGCCTGACGCTGCTTGCTGCCATGGCCGCCGAAACTACCCGTCCGCTGATCGGCACGATGGTGACCTGCATCAGCTACCGCAACCCCGACCTCCTGGCCGACATGGCGCGCACCATCGACCACCTGAGCCACGGCCGGATGATCCTTGGCCTGGGAGCCGGCTGGTTCGAACGCGACTACGAGGAGTACGGCTTCCCGTTCGGGACGGCGATGGATCGGTTGGAACGGCTGGAACAAGACGCCATCCCGCGGATCAAGGAGCGGCTGACGCGACTGAACCCACCACCGGTGGGCCCGATGCCCATCATGCTGGGCGGGGACGGCAAGGATGTCACGCTCCGTATCGCTGCCGAGCACGCCGATATCTGGAACGGCTTTGGCCCCATCGAACGCTTCCGCGAACGCAACGCCATCCTGGACACCTGGTGCGAACGCGTCGGCCGTGATCCCGCAACACTGGAACGGAGTGTGTTGATCGATACCGACGAGGCCGCGGATGTCGAAGCGTTCCACCAGGCAGGCGCGACGCACATCGTGATCGGGATCGATGCTCCGTTCGACCTGGCGCCCGTAGAAGCGGCCTTGGAACTCGCCCGGGGGTAGAGGCGCGTTGGCATGCGCGACCTCGACGCGTGACCGTAGCCCGGTCGAGACCCCTGAGGTCCGTTCGTTCACGACCCGGTAGAGGTGCCAGCGATCGGGGATGCCTTTCAGTTCGTGTTCGCCGGCGTCTTCGAAGGTGAGGCCGCTGCCGGCGGTCAGGTCCTTCACGGTTTGGGACACGAGGATCTGGCCCGCTTCCGCCTTGGAGCCCACGCGGGCACCGATCACGACGGCGAGCCCGCCGACCTTGCCATCGATCGTCTGGCATTCGCCGGTGTGCACCCCGGCGCGGATCTCGATGCCGAGGGGACGAACGGCTTCGATGATGTGCTCGGCGCAGCGGACCGCCCGCGCGGGTCCGTCGAAGGTTGCGAAGAATCCGTCTCCGGCGGTGTCTATCTCAGTTCCGCGATAGCGGCCTAGGAAGCCCCTCACGATGGCGTGATGCCGTTCGATGGTGTCGCGCCAGGCACGATCGCCCATGGCCGCGGCGGTGGCGGTCGATTCCGCGATATCGGTGAAGAGCACGGTGGCCAGGACCCGGTCGAGCTCGGCCTCCTGGTCACGCAGGTCAGCGATGAATGTGCGCGCCGCTTCCAGGTTTCGCTCCGGATGGCTGAGTTCGGGTGGGTAATCGGGCGCGGCAGGCAGGCGCACGACCTCGGCGCCGGGGATCTGGGACGCCATCCACTCCGTCGCGGGCAGGCCATCGTCTTCGGGCTGGAGGATCGCGGTGGGTACGTGGATCGAGGGCAGGATACTTCGGTAGTCGGTTTCATCGAACATCCGTTGGTGGATCAGGGCGTCGCCCCTACTCGCGGCGTTCCGCATCAACCGGGCCCAGCGCCCCCTTGCGGCCGGATCGTCGGCCTGCGTCGGGACGCCGAGCATCGTCATGAACGGACCGAGCGCGTCCTCATCGCCCCACGTCTGGTCGATCATCCGGCCGAACTCCTCCTTCTCCGCTACCGACGGAGCCCAGGGGTAGTCGGCGTCACGGATCTCGCACGCCTGCCCCGTCCAAAGGAGCAGGCCGGCCGTTCGCTCGGGGAACGTCGCGGCAAACATCGAGCAGATCGCACCGCCGTCGAGCCCTTGCCCGTACAGAACGGTTCGGTCGCTCCCGGCCGCGTCGAGCACCGCCCGCACGTCGTCAACCCGCGTTTCCAGGTCGATCTCCTGGGTCATCCGGTCCGAAAGTCCGATACCCCGCTGGTCCATACTGACCACGCGCGCGAGTCGCGCCAGGCCGCGGAGCCACCGGCTCATGATCGGATCCTCCCACTCGAGCTCGAGGTGAGAGATCCACGGCCGCGCGAGCAGTAGATCCGGGCCTTCACCGAACACCTGGTAGGCGATGTAGGTGCCATCGACGCTCTGTGCGTATCGGGTCTTCGGGGTCTCCACCCGTGCATCTTCCGTTGCGAGAGGCCCGGTGGGCAACTCGCGTTGGGCAGGAGCCAACCCGGGTCGTTCCGCTCCTGTCGGTGGGAGGTTAAGCGCGGACCTGCACCGGGGACCCCGGGGCGTC
>JAYVBZ010000164.1:0-2761 GCA_043750215.1 Actinomycetota bacterium | reverse complement strand
TGCGGATGGTCGCGCTGGGCGCGGCCTTACTTGGGATCGGTTTCGGCTCGTTGCTGTTCGCGCACGCACTGCCGCTGCTGATGGGGATGACGGTGATCTGGACCTTCGGCGAGATGATCGAATCCCCGAACGCATCGGCATTCGTCGCGGATCGGGCGCCCGAACATCTGCGGGGGCGCTATCAAGCGGCGTTCGGCTCGATGTTCGCGTTCGCTGCGGTGATCGGTCCCATCGTGGGGACCGTGGTCTTCCGTGTCAGCCCGAACGCGGTGTGGATCGGCTGCGCGGGGCTCGGGATGCTCGCCGCCGTGATGGCGCTAGCCGCCCACCGGGCACCGGTCCCGAGCACGGGTCCCATCGTGTCCGCCTAGCTACGGCCTCCCGGGGCACGCATCGGGGGACGCGATCGAGAATCCAAAGTGTCCAAGATCCACCCAGGTATCGCGCGATACGCCGAGGACGCGAAACGACACGTGGATGGCTCCGAAGCCCTCGCTGGTGCTCGGAGAGTAGTTCTCGCACCCGTCGAACACGTTCTTGACCACTAGGTTCCGCTCTTCTCCCGGATCCAAGGTGAACGACGGGAACGGTTGATCGAGATTGGGCGCGAGATCGTTGCCCCATCTGGAGATCCCGATGCTGTTCAGGACGTAGATACCGGTCGTTCGAAGGAGGGAGAGGGAGTGCGGATCACCGGTATCAACTCCCGTGATCGTGATCGGCAGATGGCCGTTGTTGCGCAACGAGACCGCGTAGGAGAACGACGCCCCCGCTCGACCCAAACCCGAGTGGCTGATAGTGGGTCAGGAAGACGGCAGAGGCGACGAGTCCAACCGCAAGCACACCAGCGATCACCCCCAGCCATCGGCGCCGGCGCTGGCGAGGCGGGCGTGCGCCGACCGGAGGTGCCTGCAGCTCGATCGTTGGGGCGCTCATGACCTCGACACCATATGGCCGCCGGATTGACGCCGCAAGCCCGGGTTGACGATGACCGGAGTATGCGCTACATATATCGGAGCGATATATGCGGGCGATATATCAGTCCGCAGGCCGACCCACCGCCAGGAAGGTATGCGTTCCGTGCTTGAACTCGCAGTCTTGGGACTCTTGAAGGACAAGCCGATGCACGGTTACCAGCTCTCTCGCGAGCTCGGTGACCAGCAAGGTGGGGCCGGGCGTGTGTCCTACGGCTCCCTCTACCCGACCCTGCGGCGCCTAGAGAAGCGGGGCGCGATCGCCGCGCAACCCGACCCGGACAGGGTCGCGACGCGAGGCCGGCGACGGACCACCTACGGGATCACTGAGGACGGCGAGCGGCTCTTCTTCGAACTCCTCCAGGAAACCCCGCACGACAACCAGACCGAGGATCAGCGGTTCCGAGTTCGGCTCGCCTTCTTCCGGTACCTGCCGCCCGAGACAAGGCTGCGACTGTTGGAACGGCGCCGCGCGGGGCTTGAAGAACGCCTGGCCACCATCAAGGACTCGATGCGCACCACGCGCGAACATAGCGATGACTACACCCTGGCCCTCATGCAACACGGACGAGCAACCACGGAATCAGACCTCGCGTGGGTCGACGGCCTCATCGCCGCCGAACGCGCACACACCGGAGCACCCGTCACCGTGAAGCGGCGCGGTAGCGTCGCCACGCTTCGAAGGAAGGAGCACCTCTCATGAGCAAGGTTCGCATCGCGATCGTTGGTGTCGGCAACTGCGCCAGTTCGCTGGTTCAAGGACTCGAGTTTTACAAGGACGCCAAACCCGACGAGCGTGTCCCCGGCCTCATGCATGTCGAACTCGGCGGCTACCACGTCAGCGACGTCGAGGTCGTGGCTGCGTTCGACGTGGACACGGACAAGGTCGGCAGGGATGTCGCCGACGCCATCTTCACCGAACCCAACAACACGATCGTGTTCAGCGACGTGCATCCCACCGGCGTCATCGTGCAGCGAGGGCGCACGCTCGACGGACTCGGAGCGTTCTACCGGGATGTCATCACGGAGTCCGATCTGCCCGAATCCGATGTAGTGCAAGTTCTTCGAGACTCGAAGGCCGACGTTCTGGTGTCCTACCTCCCCGTCGGCTCCGAGCAGGCCGCTCGCTATTACGCGCAGTGCGCGCTTGACGCGGGCGTGGCCGTCGTGAACTGCCTCCCGGTGTTCATCGCCTCGGACCCCGAGTGGGCGGAGAAGTTTCGCGCGGCGGGCGTCCCCATCGTCGGGGACGACATCAAGAGTCAGGTCGGCGCCACCATCACCCACCGCGTGCTGACCAAGCTGTTCGAAGACCGGGGCGTAAAGATCGACCGCACGTACCAGCTCAACTTCGGCGGCAACATGGACTTCATGAACATGCTCGAACGCACCCGCCTGCAATCGAAGAAGATCTCGAAGACGCAGTCGGTGCAGTCCCAGCTGGAGACGCCGCTGGACAAGGACAACATCCACATCGGCCCCTCGGACCACGTGCCGTGGCTCGAAGACCGCAAGTGGGCGATGATCCGCCTGGAGGGCCGTAACTTCGGCGACGTACCGCTCTCCATCGAGATGAAGCTCGAGGTCTGGGACAGCCCCAACTCTGCCGGCATCGTCATCGACGCCGTCCGTTGCGCGAAGGTGGCGCTCGATCGCGGAGAGGGCGGACCGCTCATCGCCGCCAGCAGCTACTTCATGAAGTCGCCTCCCGTGCAGTTCAGCGACGAAGAGGCACACAACAAGACCGAAGCGTTCATCGCCGGCGAACTGCCCACCGTGGTGAACAC
>JAYVBZ010000163.1:0-7279 GCA_043750215.1 Actinomycetota bacterium | reverse complement strand
TCAGCGTCCGTTCGGACGGGACGGGCAGCATCGAGACGATGAACGCCGACGGGACCGGCCGGATGACGATCGCTTCGGGTGCGGGAACCTTCTTCTCCTACCCGCGCTGGTCTCCAAGCGGCTATCTGATCGCGCTCCTGCGCGCGGACAAGAATCAGACCTATCACCTCTGGACCGTCGCGCCTGATGGCTCTGATCCCCGCGACCTGCTGGATACCGGCGCAGATTCGGACTTCGGACCGATCGTCTGGTCACCAGACGCGACGGAGATCGCATTCCCGAGGGTGATCAATGGTGAGCCACAGGTCTGGCTCGCGGACCCAACTGGGAGCCGCCGTCAGCTCGCGACTTGGCCGCACTACGGGATCTCACCGCTCGCGTGGCAACCGGGCGCTCCTGTTCAGCCCGCATCGGGAGTGAGCTTCGTGCCTTCCGCCGGGTGGTCGACGAGCACGTACGAAGGGATGGCTTGGGGTGGGTCAAACCCCGGACCGACGGGCGGGGCATGGGCCGCAAACGTCGCCTTCGATCGAGGAGATCTGCCGGAGAGAACCGGGTTCCCCCTGCTCACCCTTCGATCCCTACCACCCACCGGCGTCGTGCTCACCGTTGAAACGCTCGGGTCGAACCGACCAGACAGTCTGAGCCTGCCGCTCAATCTCACCAGTTTCAGCGTCAGAGCACCCCAGGCCGAAGAGCCACCGGGCTTGACCGTTTACGAAGCGCATGGGGTCGTGAACGGACAGAACGTACTCGTTCGGGTGTATTTCGGGGTTCAGTCTCCGACCGCGAATGACCTACAGGCAGCCCAGGGTGAACTCAATACGCTCGTGATTCCATCCGGTCTGGATGGACAGGGTAATGTCGGGACCCTTTCGGGCCACCTGTTCGCGGTGGGAGGCCCTCCCGGAGTTAAGCGGCGGCCCTTGATCGGGTCGGTGACGATAACCGGGGATGGGACGTCAAAGACCGTTGCGGTCGGTGCAGGGGGGAGCTACTCCATCAGTCTTCCGCCTGGCCGGTACGAACTCTCAGGTGCGAGCCCGCTGTACAACGGTGGCAGGACACCATGTCTCTCGGCGTCACCGATCGAGGTCTCCGCTGGAACCGCCGTCGTGTCCAACGTCTATTGCCAGGAGATTTGAGTGAGCAACAGCTAGATGGTGACCGGCGTCCAGGCCGAATCCTGATGCCCACGGGTTGCGGCGTTTGTTCCCACCGTTAGAAAGCGGGCCTATACGAATCGGGCGTTTGTCGCCCCTGTAGAGATGTGCGGCAAGATTCGCAGATGCAGTCAGGTTCGGGAATCGAGTTGGAACGCCTCTACCGAAAGGAAGGCGCTCGTTTGTGGCGCTCACTCGTGGCGTTTACCGGGGATGCCGAGATATCGAGGGATTCCATGGCGGAGGCGTTCGCCCAAGCTCTCGGCAGAGGCGATGCGGTGCGCGACCAAGAACGTTGGGTGTGGCGCGCGGCGTTCCGCATCGCGGCTGGGGAGATGAAGCGCCGGTCGCAGCGGAGACCTTTCGAAGACGACCGCGCATACGAGATGCCGGATCCGCCCATCGATCTTCTTCGCATCTTGGGCCAGCTGTCCCCCAAGCAGCGGGCCGTGATCATCCTTCATTTCTATTCCGGATACTCCACGCGAGAAACGGCAGCGATCCTGGGCTCGACTGCGGGCACCGTTCGAGTGCACATCAGCCAGGGCCGAAAGAGGCTCCTCCGACTACTGGAGACAGAAGATGCCTGATCTTGAAGAACGCCTCAGCGAGCTTGATCTCTTGGACCCGCCCGATGTGTGGTCAGACGTTCAGCGAATGGGGCCGATACCGCCGGTGGAGCAGGGACCATCCACGATCCGACGGGCAAGCGTCGTACTCCTGGCGCTGGGGCACGCGCTTGCGACCCTGCTCTTGGTGGATCGCGCGTTCAAAGGCCATGTCGGCGCGCCCGGGCATATCCCTTCCCCAACGGCGAGGGCCGTCCCCGGAACGGCGAACGGCCTGATCGCATTCGACTGCGGCTTCCGCATCTGCACCGTTGCGCCGGACGGCTCGGGATTCAGGAACCTGATCGTGTCCTACGACAAGGGTCTGGTCCTGACGGCCTACAGCCCCGTGTTCTCACCAGACGGCTCGAAGATCGCGTTCCGCGGATATCCGAAGGGGGGTACTTCAGGCGGCGGGGCAAACTACGACATCTACGTCATGAACGCCGACGGCTCGGGGGTCACGAACCTCACGACTAGCCCCGCCGACATCCAGGGCCGGGACTCGCAGGGCTCGCCTGCTTGGTCCCCGGACGGGTCGATGATCGCCTACAACGGCAACCAGGGCGTGTATGTGATGAACGCGGACGGCTCGGATCAGCGCAAGCTCTCCGATGGCACGGCGCCGACGTGGTCCCCGGACGGTTCTCGGATCGCCTTCGTCTTCGACGGCGGGTTGTGGACGATCGAACCTGACGGGAACGGGCTCCGCCGACTCACACAGGGGTCGATCTCGGCTGAGCTTCCGGTATGGTCGCCCGACGGTTCGCAGATCGCGTTCCTTCACGGATCCGCCCTCTACGTGGTGAACGCGGACGGCACCGGTCTCACGTCAATCGTCGAACGAAACTCTCTCCAGCCCTTCCAGCCGCAGTGGTCGCCGAACGGGAAGACGCTCGTCTTCGAGGCTCTCGTTTCGGTAGCCCCAGGCTCGCAAGGTCACTCGGACTACAACTACGACATCTTCAGCGTGGGTGCGGACGCCACGAACCTTACCGACCTGACGCCGACGACGGACCTGACGGAGAACTACCCGATCTGGTCACCCGACGGAAGCCGGGTCGCGTTCGCGGGGAGCAGCGTCATGACCGGCGAGAACACGGGCACCTTCGATCTCTACACGATGAAGCCCGACGGCACAGGGATCGAGAGGCTGACGACGAATGCGGGGCTAGGAGTCGAGTTCGACATCTCGTGGCAGCGCTCCTCCGGTTGAGGCGAGGGTCTTCCTACCCGGCTGCCCGACGCGCCTCGGAAGACCCTGTCGGGCTCGGTTCCTTCAAAGCCCGCCGTCGTGAATAAGGGGCCAAATCCATCGGTGAACGCTTCCAAAGTCCGCAGGTGCGTACGCTGGATGGGAACGGATACAACCTCGCCTGAGATCAACCGCATATCGTCTGCCACCGAAAGGAGTCTTCTCTGAGGGTGCCCCTCGCCGCTGACCCGTTCACGTGGCCCTATTTCGCAGCTGGGATGGGACCAGCATCCGTCGTGTTGGTGAGCGTGATCCTGTCGGTGCGACTTCAGAGCCGA
The DNA here is from genome assembly GCA_043750215.1 of Actinomycetota bacterium. Classification (GTDB taxonomy): domain Bacteria; phylum Actinomycetota; class UBA4738; order UBA4738; family HRBIN12; genus JANXVR01. The sequence goes on along the minus strand of JAYVBZ010000163.1, from coordinate 3,975 downwards.
ACGGCGAAGATCCTCCTGTCCGTACTCGCCGTCGTGTCCTTCCTTCTGGCCGGACTCATCTTCGTGGTTGGTGTGATGTCTTTCTAGTCAGTCTCTGCGTGCTGCTCGGGAACCAAACGCCGCAACCCGTGGACAACTCTTAATTTCCCTGCGATGACGATTCCTGCCTGTTCGTCGATTCGGTCATGGGAGGGGTCTCCCGGAGTCAGTTCTCCGAGGCCGCACGAACAAGCCAGGACCGATCGGAGCGAGCCCGTTTAACAACCCTCTTGAGGCGCTGATCAGCGGGCGCCTCCTCGTACAACCTACGGGCGGAGAAGACGACCGCTTCGCGCACCAATCGCCCCTCGTGGCCAACCAAGTATTCAAGCCGGGCAGTAATGGCTCGTGCGGTGCCGCTCTCCAACCCTTCGAGGCTGGCCAGGGAACGCAGGGCTTCAACAATCACTGAGTCCTGGGGGTCCGCCAAACCAGCCAACACGATTCCCGTGACGAACTCTTGGCCGGAAGTCCCATCCCTCTTCGGTCGCCATCCCGTGCGCCGAGCGCCACTGGATATCGAAGATCCGCTCGACCTCGGCCCGCTTCATCCGAGAAGGTCTCGGATCAGGTTTGTCCGACGGCGTGAACTTCGAGCCCGTCGACCAGTGCTTGGAGGAGATCGCGTCCGCTTGTGCCGTCAGCGATTGCATATACGCGGACGCTCCCTTCCGGGCGCGGGCACCATTGCACGACGCCATCCGTGGTGTCCACGTCCTGGGAGCCACCGGGCGCGCAGAGGTCGGACTGCGGCTGTATGTCGATGATGACGTGCTGATCCGAGAGGCGCACCGAGGGGCCGTTCTGATCGTGCCACGGGTTCACGTGCACGGGACCCGATCCGACAAGGGCCAGCAGTCCGTCGGGAGTCTGATCCCCGTCAAGGTTGTCCGCCCACGTCGCCAGGGCCTGGTCCGTGACATTCGGCTGACAATGAAGCATCACGCTCCACGCGCCGAACCGATAGACCAGGATCTCGCCTCCACCGCCGTTCCACAATTCCACGGTGTTTCCATCGGGTCGCATGTGTTCCCATAGGGGGGAATCGCCCCGGAGCCAGCCTCCGTGCGGGTCGCTACGGGTGGCGTCCAGCTGCGATCCGCATCCATGGGGTCCATCTGCGTAAGTCCCGAGGTAGACGTTGAGATCCTGTAGCGCCAGTCGATCCGGGTAGGTCAGCTCGGCCGTGGTGCCGTCGGGGAACGTCACCGGCATGATGGTTCGATCCCCTTCGGTACGGGTGGCGGGGGCCCACGTTTGATCCTCTGGTAGGTACGTGGGCGTGGGTGTCGGCGCCGATGATCCCGAGTCGAGTGAGACGGACAGCGCGATCCTGTCTCCGTCGGGGCGGTCGACGCCGATCGTCTGCAGCCGAAAGGTGAGGCCGTCGGGCGTCTGCGCAAGGTACTCCAGACAGCGTCCCTGACCGAGCACGGCGTTTCCGCATGAACCAGACGCATCGGCGACGACGAGCCAGTCGCCCACCGAGCCGAGGTTGTCCCGTGCAGGCGGTTGCGTCCCCTCGGAGACGTACATCGTGACCTCTCGGCAGGTCGCATCGGACCAATCCGCGTGGTCGGTCCACGTCTGCGCGAGACCGAAGCCACTGGGGAGCCACGTTGGACCACGACCGTTGGTGAGCTGAAGGAACTGCTCGGTGCTGGCGGTCGACGCCCCTGTATCGCCGAAGGGGCACTCACGAGGCGCGGGCGATGTCACGACGACGGTAGATGCGGGTGTCTGCGCGCCTCGATCTCTGAACGCCTCCCACGCGACGGCGAGGCCGCCGATCCCGACGAGAAACGCCACGATGAGGGCCGGCCACCGCCGCCGCGTCGTCGGTGCGTACTCGAACGGCACACGTGTTTCGATCGAAGGCCAGAGATCGGGTGGGACGTTCCGTCGAATTTCCTGGAACTTCGCGTCGAGGTCAGTCATCGTCTTCCTCCAGCAGTTCAGCGAGGCGCCGGCGTCCCCGAGTCAGGTGCACGCCAACCGTTGCCTTGCTCACACCGAGAACAGCCGCGATCTCCTTCAGCTGATAGCCGCAGAGATGGTGGAGAACCACGGCTGCTCGCTGCCGATCCGACAGACGAGGGAGCGCGGTGAACAGGTCGCTCGGTTCGGCGAGCTCGTAACTCGCGTCGGGCAGCGGACCGAATCGTCCTCGCCGTTGAAGCTCGCCCGCCGCCACTCGAAAGGCCACTCTCCATACCCAAGCTCCTGGATCACGGACTTCTGAACCGCGCCTGAGGACCTGCGCGTAGGCTTCGGCAACCGCGTCGCTCGCGATCTCTCGATCGCCGGACCAAGCCAGCAAGGCCCACCAGAGGCGCGCGCCATCCTTTCGGTAGAGCGCCTCGATGCGAGCATCCAACACTGTGGGTGAGCCCTCCCCCTCTGTCTGTACCTCTGCCTCCACATCCCCCAAGGCGCTGAATCAGGCGAGAAGTCTTACACGGTGGTTCCCTCAACCCTCGGATAGGCCGGTGGCCGGGACGTGTCAGGAACGCATTGAACGCGATCCGGTGCAGGTAGGCGGAGGGTTCCTCCATCCCGCGGACCCGGTCCCACCGCTCAAACACGCGCACGAAGGTCTCCTAGCTAGGCTCCGGTTGACCGGACTGACGGTGTTCGATGTCCACGGGTTGCGGCGTTTTGCTCCCTCTATCTGTACTCCCGACCTCGGGTTGACCGCAGGGCCACTTACCTCGTAAGCTCTCCGGACCATGTCGAGCCGGAAGAGTCACGCACGCAGCGTCCTCGTACTTATCCATTAGGCGCGGACGGGCCTTGAGCCCGCAGTCCGCGCCCATGCCCTCCGCTCGCGGGGGGTTTTTTCTACCCCGGTCCGGGTGAACACACGCCGAACCCACGGCGAACGCAGGAAGCAGGAGAGGAGAACCACCATGAGGTACGAATTCGAGCGAGACGGCGCCGTCGTCGCCAGCGTGCTCTGGGAAGGTCCCGGCCAGGTGTCGGTCCAGACCGCGGAGCCCTCGGTTCGTGCGGTGGTGGATCGCTACCTCTCATCCGAAGTCATCTATCTGGGCTCGGGCTACGACTTCGAAGAGGAGGACACGGCCGAGGTCCTGCAGATGCGCCGACGCGACTGGACCCCGTGGGAATTCGAACGCGCCTGCCGGAACTTGGGTCATCGGCTGTCGGCCGGCGTCCGAAGGGTGGAGACTGGGCCCGTCGAGGCTCGACCGGAGGTGGCAGCACGATGAAGGTGACCGGCGCGGAAGCGCTCTTCAAAGCTCTGGAAGGCGAGGGCGTCGATACGATCTTCGGCCTCCCGGGCGGCGCGATCCTGCCCGCCTACGATCCGCTGCTCCGATCTTCGATCCGCCACATCCTCTGCCGGCACGAACAGGGCGCCGGCCACGCGGCCGAAGGCTATGCCTGGGCAACCGGCAAGGTCGGGGTGGCCCTGGCCACGTCCGGCCCCGGTGGCTGCAACCTGGTCACCGCCCTGGCCGACGCGAAGATGGACTCGGTGCCCATGGTGGCCATCACCGGCCAGGTCCCAACGCCCGTGGTGGGCAACGACGCCTTCCAAGAGGCCGACATCACGGGCATCACCATGCCCATCACCAAGCATTCCTTCCTGGTGACCGACCCCGGGGAAGTAGCCGAAGTGGTTCGCGAAGCGTTCCACATCGCCTCCACCGGCCGTCCCGGCCCGGTCCTGATCGACCTGCCCAAGGACGTCCAGGTCGGCGAGACCATCTGGAAATGGCCCGAGACCGTGAACATCCCGGGGTACAAGCCGACCACTAAGGGCAACCAGCGCCAGATCGTCGAAGCCGTGAAGATGATCCTTCGCGCGAAGCGCCCGGTCCTCTACGTCGGCGGCGGCGTGATCAAGGCCGGTGCCTCGAAGGAACTCCACGAGCTCGCCACCACCGGCGAACTTCCGGTGATCACCACGCT
>JAYVBZ010000162.1:0-2513 GCA_043750215.1 Actinomycetota bacterium | reverse complement strand
ACGATGCGAGTCACGTCCACCTCGGCCGCGTGAAGCTTGTCCAGGATCTTCTCGGCCAGGTGCGCCGACCAGAGCTGGCGCGGCGACAGGTTGAATGAGACCTCGATATCCAGACCCTGATCCGTCCAGGCTCGCTGCTGCGCCGCCATCTCGTCGATGACCCAGTCCCCGATGGCCTCGATCAGGCCGAGCTCCTCCGCCACCGGGATGAACTCCCCTGGGGCAACCAAACCTCCGTTCGTGTCCTGCCAGCGGATCAACGCCTCGGCTCCGACCATCCGTCCATCGGCCAGGTCCACGATCGGCTGGTACTGCAGTACCCAACTCTCCGTCTCGACCGCGCGCCGCAGGCGGCTCCCTAGGGAGAGTCTCTCGCTGGGGTCGTCGTCACCAGTCGAGAAGAAGGTGTGTCCGCCGGGGTCGGTTCTCTTGGCGCGGAACATCGCCGAGTCCGCGTTCATCATCAGGGTCTCAACGTCGAGGGCATCGATCGGATACAAGCTGATCCCGATCGAACCGCCGGCGTAGAACTGCGTGCCGTGGAGTTCGAAAGGCTCGCGTAGTGCATCTCTGATACGCCCGGCGATGGTTTCGGCGACCTCCGTGGCCGATTCGTGATCGGCCCCCGGTGCAGGGTTGCGATCCAGATCGCCAAGGAGGATGAGGAACTCGTCGCCCCCCTGGCGCGCAACGATGTCGGTGTCGCGTGTGCATCCGCCTAGCCGCACCGCGAGTTCCTGCAGCAAAAGGTCCCCCGCGTGATGACCTAGGGAGTCATTGACCAGCTTGAAGTTATCCAGGTCCAGGAAGAGCACCGCGACCGACAGATCGTTTCGTGCCGCGCGGTGGATCGCCAGCTCGAGCGTCTCTTCGAAGAGTGCTCGGTTCGGAAGCCCGGTGAGCTTGTCGTGATAGGCCAGGTGCGCGATCTGCGCCTCGGCCTCCTTGAGCTCCGTGATGTCGAACATGAACCCATGTTCAAGCACAACGCGGCCTTTGGCGTCGCGCACCGGCTGCGCTCGGTCGCGGATCCATACGAGGCGCCCGTCGGGGGTCAGCACGCGGTAGTCGGAAACGTCCGGGCCGGAGCCGTCGAGGAAAGCGTCATACTCCGCCACGACGCGGACTCGATCCTCGGGATGGATCAGGCGGCGCCATAGATCGGCGTCTGCGCAGTAGGCCTGAGCAGTGACGCCGAAGATGGTCTCGATCTGGGGGCTCACGTAGCTCGTGCCCTCTCCGCCCTCATCTACATAGACGATGGCGGGGATCTGTTCGATCATCGACTGGTACAGAGCCTCTGCCTGGAACCGCGCCTCCTCTGCCTGGCGCCCCGCGACGATCGCCGACGCATCGCGGAGTGCGACGATCTGCGAGCTCCCGTCCCTCGCGGTCCGGACCTCGATAGGCAACTCCGAAGCGTCGGGGCGAACACAGAGTGCCTCGAAGACGCTGTCCTGGGCCCAGTCGGGGATCAGCTCTCGGACCGGAAGACCGCGTAGCTCGGCCGGAGCATGACCGGTGAGGTCACCGGCGGCCGGATTGGCGAAGATGATCACGCCGTCCAGCAGGACCAGGATCGCCTCGGGCACCTTGGCCAGGATCAAGTTGGGGGCCTGCTCCTCAGGCGAGGCTGGACCCTGGATAGGTTTCTCGATAGCGCTCACGAGCCCGCCTTCTCCGTTCTTGGGCAACTCAAGGGGTATCGGTTACGAAGGAGCACAACCTGAGGGCCGGGGGCCGGAGCCTGACCACCCGCGGGAGGTGCCGCTCACGGGGGTATCAGGTTCGGGCTCAGGGTGCCGATACATCAAGCCGGAAACCCGTGGCCGCGAAGCGAAGAAGGCGGTGAGCAGCGTGCACGCCCGCAATCAACGAACTGAACCTCTCCTGGGTCGGACGGTCAAAGAGAGACTGATCACGTCGGCACCCGATATAGCCCAAGGCGCCGCTCATACTGATTCAAGACCCGAGCTCGCATGGCGGGTATACCTGGGTATCGGTGTGTTGGCTATCATCGGTCGCTACTTCGCTTCAAGGGCGGTCCAGCCCCTTCTCTACGATCTGATCGGAGCCTCGGCGCTCGTCGCCGTCGTGCTCGGCATCCGTTGGAACCGGGCACGATTCTCGATCCCCTGGTGGCTCATCGCAGCTGGACAGACGGCGTTCCTGTGTGGGGACCTCACCTCGAACTACTTCCAGTACGTCCGACACGTGGACCTGCCGTCTCCTTCCCTAGCCGATGCCCTCTATCTGGTTGGTTACCCGCACGTCTTCGGCGGGCTTTGGCTCCTCATCCGGAGCCAAAGAGCCGGTAGCCGCGGTGCACGCGAGGGTTTGATCGACTCGATCATCGTGGGGACGACGGCGGCTACCGTCGTGTGGATGGTCATCATCGACAGGCAGGGATCCCAGGTCTTGCACTCGGCGGCGGCTTTCGTGGCCATCCTCTACCCGATCATGGACCTGTTCCTCGTGGGGATCTTAGCCCGGATGCTGTTCTCGCCCGGGAG
>JAYVBZ010000161.1:0-5402 GCA_043750215.1 Actinomycetota bacterium | reverse complement strand
CCCCGCTGTTGGCGCTCAACATCGCAGCCTGGCCGGTGGATGATCTGCCCCTGACCATGTTGACCGACGTCCTTCGCGGTGGGCGAGACGTTGCAGCGGTTGCGGGCATCCCGGTCGCGGGGGGCCATTCCATCACCGACCTAGAGCCGAAGTACGGCATGGTGGCCATAGGGTTGGTCCACCCCTCGCACCTGACGCGTAACTCGTCCGTCGTGGCAGGGTCGACCCTGGTGCTGACCAAGCCGTTGGGGGTCGGGATGATCTCGACCGCCATCAAGCAGGGGACGGCGTCCCCCGAGATGGTGCGCGAAGCGATCGAGGTGATGACCACCTTGAACCGGGACGCGGCGCTCGCGGTGGCAGAGGTCGACGCCGCTGAGGGGCGCACGGCTGCAACCGACGTCACCGGGTTCGGTCTCCTTGGTCACCTGCACAAGATGCTCATCTCCAGCGGCGTTTCAGCCACGGTGGACGCCGGTGCCGTTCCGTTCATCCGCGGGTCGGTGGCGCTTGCGCGCGCGGGCATCGCGGCGGGCGGAACGAAACGGAACCGAGCATTCGTGGACCCACACGTTGGATGGGGCAGCCTGGACGAACCAGAGCGGTTGCTTCTGGCCGATGCACAAACCAGCGGCGGCCTATTGATCGCGACTACCGACCCGGACGGACTTCGGCAAGCCTTGGAGCGGCGAGGGGTTCTGGGCACGGTCATCGGCACCACCTCGAACCGAGAAGCCGCTGGGAGGATCACCATCGAAGGCAGGATCGAGCCCTCAACCCCCGCGTGAGACGACAGCACGCGCGCCGACGAGTCGGGAATATCGACCCCCCTGGTAGCATTTGCACCTGCAACAGATGCGGTTCGACCGAGCCCAGTTGCCAGAAACGGACACAGCCGACCATGAGTGAACTCGACGGCGTCTTCTTCAAGGAGATCCTTGACCAGGGACTGCGTGAGTTCCCCAACGAATGCTGCGGCTTGATCGCCGCAGACGGCGGTGTTCCCGTGAAGGTGTTCCCCATGACGAACGTCGATGCGAGTCCGGTCACCTACCGCCTGGACGGCAAAGAGCAGTTGCAGACGTTCGACCAGATCGACGCGCAGGGGTGGGACCTCTGGGCTATCTACCACTCGCACACGCACTCGGAAGCCTATCCTTCCGAGACGGACCGCAAGCTGGCGTTCTACCCCGACTCGCGCTACATCCTGTTGTCATTGGAGGACCGCGAACATCCTGTTCTGCGGTCTTTCTTCATCGATCAGGACGGCCAGGTCATCGAAGAGGAGCTGAGCATCACATGAGCACCCCGTTCACCGAAGATCAGGTACAGCGCTATGCCCGTCACATCATCCTGCCGAACATCGGTGGAGCCGGGCAGCGCAAGCTGCTGGACTCCAAGGTGCTGGTCATCGGGGCCGGCGGGTTGGGGTCGCCCGTTCTGCTCTACTTGGCGGCGGCGGGCATCGGGACCATCGGGATCGTCGACTTCGACCGTGTGGACGTCAGCAACCTCCAACGCCAGATCCTGCACACCAACCAGGACGTCGGCCGCTCGAAGGTGGAGTCCGCGCTCGAGCACCTCCGCGCCATCAACCCGACGATCCAGATCATCGGCCACGACACCCTGCTCAACAGTGAAAACGTGTTCGACATCATGGAGCCCTACGATGTTGTCATCGACGGCACGGACAACTTCCCGGTCCGCTACCTGGTGAACGATGCGACCCAATTCCTGGGCAAACCGCTGGTCTACGGCAGCATCTATCAGTTCGAGGGGCAGGCCACCGTGTTCATGCCGGGCCAAGAGGCGCCGTGCTATCGGTGCCTGTTCCCGGAGCCGCCGCCCCCAGGTACGGTGCCCAGCTGCGCAGAGGGAGGCGTGTTCGGCGTGCTTCCTGGTGTGATCGGGGCGATCCAGGCAACAGAAGCGATCAAGATCATCACGGGCGAGGGCGAGTCACTGGTAGGTCGCCTGCTGCTCTACGACGCCCTGCATATGGACTTCCAGGAAGTGAAGATCCGCTGGGATGCCGACTGCCCCGTTTGCGGCAAGGAGCCCAGCATCACCGAACTCATCGACTACGACCTGTTCTGCGGGATCCCTTCCCAGGACTGACATCAGAACATCGACCAGGAGAACCCGACAATGGCAGTCACCGTGAAGCTCCCCACCATCCTGCGCAAGCACGCCGGCAACGAGGCCAAGGTCAGTGCAGAAGGCGCCACCCTCAGCGACGTCCTCGCGGACCTCGAGGCCTCCTATCCCGGGATCACGAAGAACGTGATCTCCGAAGACGGGGGGCTACACCGCTTCATCAATGTGTACGTGAACGACGAGGACGTGCGGTACCTCGGATCCCTAGAGACGCCGGTCAAGGACGGCGACACCGTCTCGATCCTCCCGGCCGTCGCTGGCGGAGCCGGCTGAGCCAACCTGCTCAGTTCGATGCAGGCTCATGGTCGTTCGCAGCTCCGCTGGGATACTCGACCGGTGCGCTATGACTCCATCCTCGACTCCATCGGCGATACACCGCTGGTCGGCATGCAACGCCTGTCGCCCAAACCCGATGTTCGTATCTGGGCGAAGCTGGAGGGGAACAATCCAACTGGGTCCACGAAGGACCGCATCGCCCTGAAGATGGTCCAGATGGCCGAGGCCTCCGGCGAACTCACGGCCGACAAGACGATCTTGGAACCGACCAGCGGGAACACCGGCATCGCGCTGGCGATGGTCGCGCGCCGCAAGGGGTATGACCTCACGGTGGTGATCCCCGACAATGCGAGCGAGGAACGGATCACCCTGTTGCGGCTCTTCGGCGCCGAGATCGTGTTCAGCGACGGCGACAAAGGGACCAACGGATCTATCGAAGTGGCGCAGGCACTTGCGAGGGACCCGAAATACTACATGCCCTTCCAGTACGGCAACCCTGCGAATCCGCTGGCGCACTACGAGGGCACCGCACCCGAGATCATCCGCGATCTTCCAGAGATCACCCATTTCGTCGCGGGGATGGGCACGGGAGGCACGCTCACCGGCAATGGGCAGCGACTCCATGAGTACAACCCCGACATCAAGGTAGTAGCGGCCGAACCGGAGCTCGGCGATATGGTGTACGGACTGCGTTCGCTCGACGCGGGATTCATCCCGCCGATCTTCGATCCCGCTGCCGTCGACCGGAAGTTCTTAGTGAGTTCCGCGGACTCCGTCCGGGCCACGCGCGAGGTCACCGGCCGGGAGGGGATCTTCTGCGGCATCTCCTCGGGTGCAGTGGTGCACGTCGCTCGCCGTATCGCTTCGGAGATCGAGCACGGCGACATCGTGTGTCTCCTGCCCGACGGTGGGTGGAAGTACCTTTCAACCAATGCGTGGGCCGACGATGTCGAAGCGGCCGAAAAGGGCGTCGCCGGGTCGCTCTGGTGGTAGCGCCGTGAGTGATGCCCGTCCGATCGGTGTCTTCGATTCAGGGGTTGGAGGGCTGACCGTGGTCCGCGCTCTCATGGATCAACTTCCGAACGAACCGATCGTCTACATCGGTGACACCGCCCGATTCCCGTATGGTCCCAAGCCCATCGAGGAGATCCGTCGGTACGGCATGCAGATCGCCGACGAACTGATCCGACGGAACGTGAAGATGTTGGTCGTGGCGTGCAACTCGGTGGAGGTGAGCGCGATCGACCACATAGCAGCCCGCCACGGGGTGCCGGTGATCGGTGTCGTCGAGCCCGGCGCTCGCGCCGCAGCGCGCCTCACACGGTCTGGAAGGATCGGGATGATCGGCACTGAGGCAACGGTGAAGAGCGGCGCGTACGACAGGGCCGTGGCGGCTACCGGAGCGGGCTTCACGCTAACTTCGGCGGCGTGCCCTTCCTTCGTGGATCACGTCGAGGCAGGCGATACGACCTCGGACGAGTTGCGCAGGTCCGCTCGGTTGTATCTTGAGCCGCTGATGGATGCCGACATCGACACGCTCATCCTGGGGTGTACCCACTACCCCTTGCTGTCAGGCCTGCTCCAAGACCAGCTCGGCGCCGAGGTCGTGCTGGTCAGTTCAGCGGAGGAGACTGCCAGTGACGTCGCCTCCAAGCTGAGGACCGACGATCTTGGGGCAGAGAGCGGTCCTCCGAAGCACAGAGCCTTCACCACAGGTTCGGCGGCCACGTTCGACGGGCTGGCAGCGTTGTTCCTTGGACCGGACCTTGAGACGGTCCAGGCCGAGCATCTGGGTCTCTCGGAGGCCGCATGGAACTGACCGTCCTGGGGGCATGCGGCACCTGGCCGGGCCCCGGCCAGGCGAACTGTGGGTACCTGGTCAGCCACGACGGTTTCTATCTGTGGATGGACGCCGGCAGCGGCACCTTCGCCAACCTCCAGCGTCACATCCAGGTCGACCAGATATCGGCGGTCCTGATCAGTCACGGTCACGCAGATCATTTCGTCGACACGGTGTCAGCGTTCTACGCCCGTCACTACGGCGGCCTGGGGAACCCCGGGTTGCCCTTCTATTCGCCCCCCGATTTCGTCGAGCAGATGTGTCTGCTGGTGTCGGAAGGTGGCTTGGACGTGATGCGCCAAGCATTCGCCTTCACGGACGTGAAGGCGGGAAGCGCCTTCCAGGTGGGGCCGTTCCAGGTGACGGTGTTCCCGATGGAGCACATCGGGGTTCAAGCGGTGGGGTATCGGATCGAAGCGGGCGGCGCGGTGCTCGCCTACTCCGGCGACACCGGCCCCTCGCCTGCTGTTGTCGAGCTTGCCCGCGACGCCGATCTATTCCTCTGCGAGGCCACCTATCAGGAGGCCAGCTCCAAGTACCCGTTCCATATGAGTGCGGCGCAGGCCGGAGAGCACGCAACTGCTGCGGGTGCCAAGCGCCTCCTCCTCACCCACATCCTCCCCACCCTGGATCCGCAGATCTCTGCCTCCGAGGGCGCCAGCACCTTCTCCGGGACGGTGGATGTGGCGCGTGAGGGCGCTGTCGTGGGGATCGGGAGTTGACGCGTCCCGACGATCGCGCCGCCGACGAACTTCGCCCGGTGTCCTACGAACTCGGCTTCCAGGAGTGGGCCGCCGGCTCCGTACTCATCTCGATGGGTCGAACGCGCGTTCTCTGTTCGGCCAGCGTCAGTGAGGATGCACCTCGGTGGCTCAAGGGCACCGGCAAGGGCTGGGTCACCGGCGAGTACTCCATGCTGCCCGCCTCCACGAACGAACGCTCGCCCCGCGAGGTTAACAAGGGGCGGCCCGGAGGTCGGACCCAGGAGATCCAACGTCTCATCGGCCGCTCTCTTCGAAGCGTGACCGACCTCTCCAAGCTCGGCGAACGAACCATCACGCTGGACTGCGACGTGCTCCAGGCCGACGCCGGCACCCGAACAGCCTCTATCACCGGCGGCTATATCGCC
>JAYVBZ010000160.1:0-5272 GCA_043750215.1 Actinomycetota bacterium | reverse complement strand
TTCTGCGTGACGGTGGACTTCGACACGCTCGAAGATGCCCAAGTCACCGTGCGGGAACGCGACACGATGGGCCAGGAACGTCTGCCGGTGAACAACCTGGTCGCTTATCTGAAGGAGCGCTTGTGACGGAGGCGAACGTGACCCGCCCCGCCCCCCGGTCCCGAGCAGGCGGCCTGGCTTCGGCTCTGTATGTCGCGGCGTTCGTGTGTGTGCTGGTCGCCGGGGGGATCCTCGCGTTCGCGGCGAAGGAGTTCTTCAAGACCACCGTGACCCTTTGGGCATCGGCGGGATTCTCGGTCCTGGCGATAGTGCTCGCGGTGGCGAGTCTGTTCGTCGGCCGACGTTCGTGACGGGGCGAGGGCTACGGGGGTTCCTGAGCGGGGCACTGCTCATACTGGCGAGTTGCACGGCCGCGAGGGTAGGCCCCGTCCCCTCTGTTGGGCTCGGCCCGCGGCTGAACCACCCGTCTGCCGTGCCCGATGGCCCGGGGTCTGCCGCCGCAGCGCTTGCCCGCCTCTGCGTACCGGCGAAGACGACCGGCGGAGGGAAGCCTCCGGCCGAGGGGCCGATCCCCCCCAAGATCACCGATGTGGAACACCAGGTGGAGCAGGCCAGGGGACTCCACTACAACCACCTCGTCCAGGTTGAACAGATCTCCACCGCGCAGATGGCGTCCCGCGTGACGAAGTCTTTCAAGAGCGAATACCCGGCGGCCCTTTTCGACCGAAGGACGCAGGCCTGGCGTACGATCGGCGTGATCCCACCTGACGCCGACCTTCGCTCCTCGCTCCTCGCGTTCGGTTCGGGACAGGTGGTCGGCTACTACGACCCTGCGACCGGCGCCTTGGTCGTCATCGCAGGTTCCAGCCCCACGCTGACGCTGGCCCAGCACTACGTCTTGGCCCATGAACTGACCCACGCCATCGATGACCAGCACTTCGGTCTCTCGCGGCTGGACCCGCTGATCAAGAAGTGCCAGGACGAGTCCTTCGCCGCCGCGTTAGGCGCGGTTGAAGGCAACGCGCAGTACTTCGCTCGACAGGTGATCGTGGCGCATCCGTCCACCGACGTCGGAGACACCGGGAGCGGGTTGCCCTCCGACGTGCCCCCGTTCGTCACGCAGCTGCAGCTGTGGTCCTACACAGCCGGCGAGCGGTTCATCACGACCATCGAGGCCGACGGAGGGATCAAAGCCGTGAACCAGGCGTTGACCGACCTCCCGGTTTCGACCGAGCAGATCCTGCACCCTGCAAGCTACCCATCGGATGTACCGGTGCCGATCGACATCCCCGAGCTTGCCCCGAAGCTCGGGGTCCGGTGGCGCGATCTGGACGTTATGCAGGTGGGGGAGGAGTGGCTGCAGCTGATGCTGCATCTCCGCCTTCCGTCCACCGAAGCAGATCCGGCGGCGGCGGGGTGGGGAGGCAGCATCTACCGCGCGTGGAGCGACGGTCAGCGCACCGCCGTGGTGCTCAGGACCACATGGGATACGGCCGACGACGCGAGCCAGTTCGCGAACGCGGTGCGGGACTGGCTCCGGGCAGGACACCAACCCTACTCGGCGGTCCTTCCGACCGTAGACGGTGGAGTGGATGTGCTGTTCGCGACCGACGCAGCGACGCTGACCAGGCTCCGCTCGGCCGTGCAGTAGCCGATCGCCGGCAGACCGAACGGTAGACTGAGGGTTCCGACTTCGACGGCTTCTGGAGGCATGCAGTGAGCAAGTTCGTCTACGACTTCCGCGAGGGAAATACCACCATGAAGGATCTCCTGGGCGGGAAGGGCGCCAACCTCGCTGAGATGACGAACATGGGACTGCCGGTTCCGCACGGGTTCACCATCTCGACTGAGGCTTGCCTGGCCTATCTGGATCAGGGTGGGTTTCCCGCCGGGCTCATGGATGAGATCGATATCCGTGTTGCCAGCTTGGAAACCTCGATGGGTAAGCGTCTGGGCGATCCATCCGATCCGCTCCTGGTCAGTGTTCGGTCCGGTGCCAAGTTCTCGATGCCCGGGATGATGGACACGGTGTTGAACCTTGGGCTCAACGAAGACTCGCTCAAAGGCCTGGCGGAGCGCTCGGGCGGGGATCAGCGGTTCGCGCGCGATGCGTATCGGCGGTTCATCCAGATGTTCGGCAAGATCGTGATGGACGTGCCCGGCGATGCGTTCGAGCATGCGTTGGACGCGGCGAAGGAGCACAAAGGCGCGGGGGCATCCGACACGGACCTTGACGCCGACGATCTGACTGCGCTCGGCGTCGAGTTCCTGAAGATCTATCTGGAGCACACGGGGAGCATGTTCCCGACGGAGCCTCGCGAGCAGATGCGGCTTGCAGTGGAGGCGGTCTTCAAGAGCTGGAACGGCAAGCGGGCCATCGACTACCGGCGCCAGAACAAGATCAGCGATTCGCTGGGCACCGCGGTCAACGTCCAGGCCATGGTGTTTGGCAACAGGGGAGAGGACTCGGGAACAGGCGTTGCGTTCACCCGTGACCCGGCGAACGGCGCCAAGGTTCCCTACGGCGACTACCTGGCAAACGCACAGGGAGAAGACGTCGTGGCTGGTATCCGCAACACCCTGCCGCTGACCGACCTGGAGAAGCTGGACCCCACCTGCTACACGTCGCTCCGAGAGGTCATGACCACGCTCGAGAACCACTTCGCGGACATGTGCGATATCGAGTTCACGATCGAGAAGGGCAAGCTCTGGATCCTGCAGACCCGCGTCGGCAAGCGCACGGCGTTCGGGGAATGGGTCATCGCCAACGAGATGCTGACGGAGGGCCTCATCGATGCCGATACCGCGCTGCTTCGCGTGGATGCGAACCGGCTGGAGGAGCTGTTCAAGCGGCGCGTCGATGCGACCGGTGCTACGCCGATCGCGAAGGGACTCAACGCCTCGCCGGGAGCGGCCACGGGTGGCGTGGTCTTCAGCGCCGACGACGCGGTGGAGTGGGCGGCACGCGGCGAGGATGTCATCCTGGTCCGGCGCGAGACCACACCTGACGACTACCACGGCATGATCGCAGCCCAGGGCATCCTTACCAGCGCCGGAGGCACGAACTCCCACGCCGCAGTGGTGGCGCGCGGCGAGGGTATCCCGGCGGTCTGCGGTGCCGACGACATCAAGCTCCAGTCGGGTGCCGGGACGTTCATCGCCGGCGGTCACACCGTCTCCGAGGGCGACGTGGTGACCATCGACGGCTTCACCGGCAACGTCTATCTGGGTGAGCTTCCTCTGCAGGAGTCGTTGTTGGAGAAGGCGCGTCAGGGCGACCCTGAGGCGCGCCAGCAGCCGCTCTGGAAGGCGTTCGACGAACTCATGGCCCACGCGGACGTGCGTCGGCGCTTGCGAGTGCGCGCGAACGCGGACACCCCCGATCAGTCGACGAACGCGCGGGAACGCGGCGCCGAGGGGATCGGCCTCTGCCGCACCGAGCACATGTTCCTCGGTGAGGAGCGAGTCCTCGCCGTTCGTCAGATGATCTTCGCTGATACCCCGGCCCAGGAACAGGCGGCCTACGACATCCTGGGACCGCTCCAGAAGAACGACTTCGTCGGCATCTTCACGGCGATGAGTGGACTGCCCGTGACCGTCAGACTCCTGGACCCCCCGCTGCACGAGTTCCTTCCCGATCAGGTTGCGCTGGCGGTTGAGGTCGCGCTCGCCGAGTCGCGAGACCAGGACGTAACCGAGCAGAAGAAGATCCTGCAGAAGGTGAACGAACTCCACGAGACGAACCCGATGCTCGGCCTGCGCGGTGTCCGCCTGGGCATCATCAAGCCCGGCCTCTACGCGATGCAGGTCAGGGCCATCGTCGAAGCAGCCTGTCAGGTCCAGAAGAACGGCGGCGAGCCGAAGGTCGAGATCATGATCCCGCTGGTGGCCACCAAGCCCGAGCTCCAGCAGATGCGAGACGAACTCGAGCCCGTTGCTCGAGAGATCCAGGAACGCGAAGGCATCACCCTTGCGCATCTCGAATGGGGCACGATGATCGAACTCCCACGCGCGGCCGTAACCGCCGGTGAGATCGCGGAGTCGGCCGACTTCTTCTCGTTCGGCACCAACGATCTCACCCAGACGGCCTTCGGCTTCAGCCGTGACGACATCGGCAAGTTCGTCGGGCTCTACGAGGAGCGCAAGCTGGTGCCCGCGAACCCGTTCGTGACGATCGACCGGCCGGGCGTCGGCCGGCTGATGCGGATCGCGACCGAAGATGGCAAGGCCGCGAAGCCCACCCTGCATCTCGGGATCTGCGGCGAGCACGGCGGCGATCCGGCCAGCGTTGTCTTCTGTCATGAACTGGGACTGGACTACGTGAGCTGCTCGCCGTTCCGGGTGGAAACTGCACGCCTCGCGGCAGGGCAGGCCGCGGTCGGTTCGGCCGAGAACGCTTCGAAGTAACGAGCGGCGGCTATCTCCACCAACTTCATGGGCCCGTGATGCAGGTCACGGTAGCGAATCATCGCGCGGCGTAGCCTCAGCGGTACTCCCCACCTCCCCACCTCCCCCCATGAGCAGTAGGAGGTGGTTCTCGTGGATCGACCACAGCGATGGCGTTCCCGCACGGCGATCGTCGGCTTGATCCTGTGGGCCGGAGCGTTGTTGACGTTCCTCCCGGGTACGGCGTTCGGGTGGGTCGATGACCAGAGCGACACAGCCATCCCGCGCCGCCCCAGCGGACTGCAGGATCTCATCGACACCTTCGGGCCCAGATGCTCCGGTCTCTCGAACGCGGCTCGTTCGTATTGGCCGTCGCAGTCGGCGCGGGGGACCGGAGGCTACGTCTACGTCCATCCATACATCGCGCGCAACGTCGACTACAACATCCGCGGAGAGATCGATGCCGAGCATCGGAACAACGCCGTTGACTACGGGGTGTACGGCTACGCGTGTCGCCAGATCGCCGGGAGCACCGACTGGTCCACGCACTCCTGGGGTGCGGCCGTCGACACGAATTCCGCCAGGAACCCAATGGGACAGAACTACTGGGACGGACGAGGTTCGAACGGGGTCGACTTCGGCACGTATCTCCCCGACATCTGGAAGGGGCCCGCTCCGGGCCACCGCTTCTACTGGGGACTGAACTTCGTTTCGCGTCCTGACCCCATGCACTTCCAGTTCGTCACCAACTACTAGGAGGTATCTATGGCTCTTCGATCGATCATCGTGACGGTGCTTGCAGCGGGTACCGCGGTCGCAGCCTCGGCTTCGTCCGACCCGACTGCCGTGCCCTTACACCGCGTGGCCCCGTGCTCGGTGGTGAGCG
>JAYVBZ010000159.1:0-5052 GCA_043750215.1 Actinomycetota bacterium | reverse complement strand
CGAGGGCACGGTCTGGGCACGAACCTTCGCGCCGACGCTCCTGCCGAACCTGGCCCTCCAGGTGAACGGGAACCCGGTGGTACTACACGTGGGCGCCATCTCGATGATCTTCCGGCCCGGTCAAGCAGGCTTGCCTACCGCCCGCGTGGTTGCCCAGTTCCACGGCACGACCGATGCGACCGGCGGTTCGTTCACATTCGCCGATGGGAACTACGCCGACCGGGCGACCGGCTGGCGCGAGGTAACGGCGGTGGGGGAGGCGGGCTTCGTCCTGAACGGAGCCACGGTCCCGGTGGCAAGCCCATCGAACCATCTGCTCTCCTACCCCCAGGATCTGCTGTCGAGCCCGCTGCACGTGACGACCGCGACCGGGGCGTTGGCGCCGGGGGCCGGCGTGGCCCCGGCCGCGCCGCTGACCGCATCCTCGAGTCCGGGCCGGGTCACGAGCGCTCGTCCGCTCACCGATGCCGGGCCATTCGCCGGGTTGATCCTTCGGCACGGCTTCGGGTTGGTCCTGCTCGCGTTCCTGCTGGCGGTGGCGTTCGGGGCGTGGCACGCGATGCTCCCGGGCCATGGAAAGACGTTGATGGCCGCCTACATGGTCGGTTCGGACGCCAAGGTTCGTCAGGCAGTGGCGGTTGGAGGCGCGGTGGCGATCATGCACACGGCCTCTGTGGTGGGGCTGGGATTACTGGTTCTCGGGCTGCAACAGACGTTCCGACCGGAGGCACTCTACCCCTGGTTAGGGCTGCTCTCCGGGCTGACGGCGCTCGCGCTAGGCGCGTACCTGCTGACCTCGCGGCTCTCGGCGTGGTCGTCGGCGCGGAACGCAGAGGCGGCGGTCGACCACGAGCACGACCACGACCACGATGGCGCTCTTGCGCATGCACACGGCGGGGTGCCGCATTCGCACATGATTCCCGATGGGGTGTCGCTCACCTCCCGCAAGGGTCTGTTCGCGCTGGCCCTGGCGGGCGGGATCGTGCCGGCGCCCAGCGCGTTGCTGGTGCTGCTGTCGGCGGTGAGCGCGCACCGCACGCTCTACGGGCTCGCGTTGATCCTGGCGTTCAGCCTGGGGTTGGCGGCCGCGCTCATCCTCATGGGGCTCGGCGCCATCAGGGCCCGAGAGGCGGTTGCGAGGAGACTGTCTTCCACGATCGGCCGACTGGTACCCGTGCTCTCAGCGGCAGCCATCGTGGGGGTCGGGCTGTTCTTCACGCTTCGCAGCATCGGACAATTGCCGATCTAGCCGTTGTCGAGTTAGCTGGCGGCGGCGAGCTGCGAGGAAGACTCCCACTTCGTGGTTCCCGGTGTGCTGGGAACCACTCCTTCGCGTTCCTCGGTGACCATCAGCTTGTCGTAGGTGCTGGGGTCAAGCTGCAGGTGCACCACGACCACGCCGTCATCAGGAACGAAGTCCCCGAGGAACGTCGTCTGCGTTCCCTGGACCACCCAGAGTCCGTAGACGAAGCCGGGCGCGGGCATCGGAACGTCGGTGCCGTAGACGTAGGACTCCTGCACGCCCGGGGAAGAAACCTCGCTCACGGGTCCGATCGGCGTCATGCTCGCATTGTGAGCCCGCGCGAAGTCGAAGGCGTTGGTGAGCTGTTGGGCCTGGCTCTGGAATCGGTTGGCGCGCGCACCCTGGGTCAACGCGAATCCACCTAGGCTGACGGCGGCAGCGACGCTCGCCGCGACGGCGACCAGGTAGACGGGACGGCGGCGGCGAGCTTGGGCCCCCATCTCGCGGTGCAGGCGTGGCAGGAGTGTTTCAGGCGGCGTCACCGGGCGCGCGTCCAAGGCCAGGTCCGCGCTCACCAGCTGGAACACCTCAAGCGTTCTCCGGCAGTCAAGGCAGCTCGGGACGTGATCCACCAGGAGCCGATCAGTCACGACCGCGTCCTCACCGGACAAGCTCCGCAGGGAGTACCCCGCCAAGAGCTCTTGCATGGACTCGTGATTCACTCGTTCTCCTCCTGCAGTGCCTTCCGCAGCTTCTGCATGGCGGCCATCGTCCGGGTCTTCACCGTTCCGACGGGGATCTGCAGTTCATCCGCGATCACGACTTGAGTCTTGCCCTCGAAGTACGCCATCTCTAGGACCTTCCGTTGCTCCGGGGGGAGAGTGGTGAGCGCCTCTCGGACCTCCTTGCGACGCTGCCCCATGAACGAGGCGGCAACGACGTCCTCCGCTACATCTTCGTCTACCGTGGGCTCGAGGTTCGATGCACGCTCCTGTCGTTTGCGCAGGCGCTCCTCCCGTCGGATGGTGTCCACGGCTCGGTGGTGGACCAGCGACAGGAAGAACGTCCGGAATGCCCCTCTGGTGGGATCGAAGGCCTCAGGAGCTCTCCAGAGGGCCAGGAAGGCATCGTGAGCGACATCCTGGGCCAGGACCTGCTGACCCGTGAGGCGAAGCGCCAGTCCGTAGGCCGCCGCCCCATAACGTCGATACAGCTCATCGAACGCCTCTTGCTCCCCTTGGGAGAGGCGTCGGTGGAGCTCCAGGTCGTCCAGATCCTTGTCGGGCACCGCAGCAAGTTGTAGCAGGCCGGGGCCCGGTACCATCCGCGGCGTGCAGGTCACCCTCTTCTCACGCCCCGGTTGTCACCTCTGCGACGTGGCGCGAGATGTGCTTCTGGCCGAACGGGACCGGACCGCGTTCGACCTGGCAGAGGTGGATGTCTCAACCGAGGATGCGCTGGAACTTGCGTACGGGATCCGCATCCCGGTCGTGCTCATCGACGGTGAGGAAGCATTCGAGATAGAGGTGGACGCCGATCGGTTCCACGCCCTTGTGAACGGGTGAATCGCGGGGCCAAGCCCGGTAGGCTGGCCTGGATGCGAACCCGCGGCCGGCGACGATGGTGAGGGAGCGCCCCATCCCGGAGGCTACGGTGGTCAGGCTTCCCGTCTACCTCAGGGCGCTGGTCGATATAGCCGAGATCGGGACCGCGACGGTCAGTTCCGACGATCTTGCGGCGGCGGCTGGGGTCAACTCCGCGAAGGTTCGCAAGGACCTCTCCTACCTTGGGTCCTACGGCACGCGCGGTGTGGGCTACGACGTTGCCTACCTCATCCACCAGATCCGTCGAGAGCTGGGCCTCACGCAGCATTGGTCCATCCTCATCGTCGGCATCGGGAACTTGGGCCAGGCCCTTGCCAACTACGACGGCTTCACCGAACGCGGATTCCGAGTGGCCGCTCTTGTGGACGCGGATCCCGCGAAGGTGGGCCAGAACGTGGGCGGCCTCGAGATCCAGTCGGTCTCCGCGTTGCCCAGGTTGGTGAAGGCGCACGATGTTGCCATCGGCGTGATCGCAACGCCGGCAGCCGTGGTCCAAGAGGTCGCCGACCAGATGGTCCACGCGGGCATCCGGTCCATCCTGAACTTTGCACCGGCGGTGATCACCGTTGCGCCGGGCGTGTCGGTCCGCAAGGTCGACCTGGCGATCGAACTGCAGATCCTCGCCTTCTACGAACAACGGAAGGCGACGCTGGCGGACGTGAAACGGCGCGGCCGCGCGGTGGCGGACGCTGCGCCGAAGACCTGATCGGCTACTTCGCGATGGTGATCCAGAGCACGAAGAACACGGCCAGGATCATCACTCCCAGGAGGATGAACTGAACGCTCCCTTGCTCTAGGAGGGGTACCGTTTCGGCAAGCATGCTGTCCCTCCTTTACGCGGGTCCGTACCAGGCGGGGGCGGCGCCCCCGGTCAGGAATGCCTTGCGGCGTTTCTCCGCCCGATCCAGCAGGGGGATGTGCGTGCCCAAGAGCAGGAGCGAGATCAGCAGGAAGTAGATCCCGTATCGCTGGACGCTGCCGCTGTCGAAGTACATCGCCACCTGAGTGCGGGGGCCCCCGCTCGCGAAATGCGCGACCACCACCGCGAGTTGTGTCTTCCCATCGGCGGCAGTCGTGAACGCGATGTGATCGACCAGGAACTGCGATGTAGTGACTGCGTCTAGCGCGAACTGGTCATAGATGCCGTGTTCGGCGTTCGCTTGCGTCGCGAGGAACGCCTGCGCGACGCTCTGGGCAGCCTGCACCTGCGGGTCGGCGGGATCGGTGGCCTCGACCCATGGACGCTCGGGGAACGAGGAGAACGCGCTGTAGTTGGTACCGAGGTCGGTCGGATCCTGGGAACCAGCACTCAGCGGTACCCAGACCGGTTGTTGACCCTGGGGTCCAGTATTTCGCGGAGTGTTCGCGGGCAGCCCTTGGCTGATGAAGAACCCGGTGAGCCACATCACCGAGAGCACGGTCATCCATCCCGCGAACGCGACGACGACGAGGAGGTAGCCCATCCATCGACCCAGGATCGCGGACAGGAGCAGATAGACCGAACCGACGAACAAGATGAACGCCACGACCGTGACGCCGATACCCTTGAACATCGTTCCGCATTCGACGTGGAACCCGAGGCAGGTGCTGACGTGCATCAGCTTCCACTCCCCGCCGCTGGACTCGACGATGCGGACGGGACGGGGGCGGCGGACGCCGAGGTGCTCGGCGCCGGGGCGCCGGGTGAGGCCGACGCTTTTGCGGCCGCTGCTGTCGCGGCATCGACGAGCGGCTTGATCACATGCTGGTAGGAGTAGAGGGTCGTTGGCGGTGTGAACTTGCTCACCGCCAACTTTTGCGCTGAAGGGTTCAGGCAGATGTTCTCGCTGAAAGGCACGTTCTTCGAGCTGTACCAGACCAGATAGTTGACCAGGTCGTTGATCTGCTGGTCATCCAAGGCGCCGGCTTCGCGGATGCTCCACGACGGCATGCCCAAGTCGGGACGTCCGTTCACGATGGTTCCGGTGATGTCAGAGACGTCCCAGATCTGCGGATGCCCAGTGAACGGTCCTCCGCAGATCGTTGAGAGGTCCGCCGGGCGGCCGGTAAGGACCGCGCCGGTGATCGGGTCCACGCCCCTCTGGATGATGGTTCCGCCCTTGAGCTCCGGACCGTGACAGCGCGTGCACCCGATCCCCAGCTGGTTCTCCTCGGAGTAGGGCAACACCGCGCGCTGGCCCCGGGAGATGGCTTCGGTCTTCAGGT
>JAYVBZ010000158.1:0-1515 GCA_043750215.1 Actinomycetota bacterium | reverse complement strand
CCACTTCCAAGGCGTCGATAGTGTGCACCAGGTCCAGCTCGCCGGCGGTGGTGAACATGATGTTGAAGTCCAGCCGCTGGCTCAGGGTCTGCCAGATCTCCAGGCTGGCTTTGTAGAGGGGGACCGTCTCCGGGGTGTTGTAGTTAGCCCGCACCACCTGAGTGTTGCGACCGCTGCCGCCTCCGCCGATGTAGGCCCGCTCGAACACCGCGACGTTCTTGATGCCGTGGTTCGCCGCCAGGTTGTACGCGAGACTCAGCCCGTTGACACCTCCGCCGATGATGACCACGTCGTAACGCGGCCGTACCTCCGTCCGCTTCAGGAATACGCGCGTGCGGAAGAGCCCGGTCATCGGGAACCCCACGTCGTGGCGGTTCCCGTCGCAACGCCCAGGTCGGCACAACGGCTCAGGATCCGCTGACGCAGATAGTCCTCCCACATCGCGGCAACCAAGAGATGCACGCGGCCGTGGTCGACCACGATCCGCACCGGGATGTGCGCGACATCGCCTTGGGTGAAACCATCGACGTTCGCGTCGATCTCTAGGTGGGATAGTCGTTCGAGCGCATCGGAGAGCCGTTCCCCCGAGAGCGTCCACACGGCCCAGCCGTCGGTCCCGTCGACGATCACGGCGTCGGCGTCCCCTGCGGTGACCGCCTGCGCATCGCGAAGGAGCGCGCGGCCCGCACCCGCCTCGCGGACGAACATCGCTTCATCGGGCGCAACGCGGCACCGAGTAGCACCGGCAGGGGCCAGCGCGTCCAAGGCAGAAGCCTCAGCGAAGACCTGCACCACGCTCACCGGGGTGGCCGAGAACTCAAGCACGGAGCTTCGCCCCTTGCGGGTCATAGAACGGTGTAGACGCGATCCGGCAGGCAACGCCGTTCGCGCTAAGTTCGGTCGGGAACTCGCCATCGATGGCCTGCAGCCATCCAAGACCTACGCCGTACCCGAGCACGGGCGAGTGCCCACACGACGTCACCCTGCCGACGATCCGCCCTGCGCGCATCAGGGGCGCACCTCGCTGCGGATCTGCGTCGAACCGCAGCCCCACCAGCTTCCGTTCCAGCGGGATCGCGGCCATCCGTTCCAGGGATGCACGCCCGATGAACTCGCCCTTGTCCATCGCTACCGCCCACCCCAACCCGAGCTTGGTCGGGTGATCGTCCGGCAGAGTGTCTTGTGCCAGGTAGAAATGACCTTTCTCCATCCGGAGCAGATCGAGTGCGTCCAGTCCGTGGGGCCGGATCTCCCACTGCGCTCCCGCCTCCATGAGCGCGTTCCACAGCTCAACGCTTCGCGACCGAGGATGGTGCAGCTCGAACGACAGCTCGCCCACGAATCCGACGCGCAGGGCGCGACACGGGATACCCGCGATAGTGACGTCGCCGTGACCGGGGTAGCGGATGGCGTTCGCGGAGAGATCGTCCTCACTCAGCTTCGACAGCAGATCACGTGCATGCGGACCGGCCACGTTGATGGCCCCCAGCATGGCCGTTTGGTTCATCACGTGAG
>JAYVBZ010000157.1:0-4211 GCA_043750215.1 Actinomycetota bacterium | reverse complement strand
GTCCAAGCTGTGACGCTCCGCACGCTGGAGCACCTGGGCAAGGTGGATGGAGCCCGAGTCTTCCTTCGGGCCGACCTCAACGTTCCGATGCGAGAGGGTGTCGTGTCGGACGACAGCCGGATCGTCGCCGTCATCCCCACGGTGAACGAGCTTTTGGAACGGGGCGCGCAGCTTATCTGCGCCTCACACCTGGGCAGGCCCCACGGAGGGGTTCGTGAGGACCTGAAGATGGCGCCGGTCGGGGACAGGCTGGCCCAGCTGCTAGATCGAGACGTGGTGACCATGAAGAGCCCGGCGCCAGATCCCGCGGACGTCCCGGACGTCGATGTCGTCCTGCTCGAGAACCTTCGGTTCGACTCCGGAGAAGAGGCGGACGATCCAGCCTTCGCCGGGCGCCTGGCCGAACTGGCAGACGCGTACGTCGACGATGCCTTCGGTGCCGCGCATCGCCGGCACGCAAGTATCTCAGCACTCCCGGAGCTGATGCTCGCCTCGGGTCGCCCTGCCGTTGCCGGTCGACTTCTGCAGCGGGAAGTGAAGGTCCTCGGACGTCTTCTGGCCGACCCAGCCCGGCCCTATGTGGCCATCCTGGGCGGAGCCAAGGTGTCGGACAAGCTCTCGGTGATCGACGCGCTCCTTGACCGTGTTGACGCGCTTCTCATCGGGGGCGCGATGGCCTTCACGTTCATCGCCGCCCGCGGCGGGAGGGTCGGTGCGTCGCTGGTTGAGCCTGAGCGATATGGCGACGTACGCGCCTGCATGGAGAAGTCGGAACGGCTCGGTGTGCCGATCACGCTTCCTACGGACGTCGTGACGGGGGCCGCGATGGATCTCTCTGCGCCGACGCGGACGGTTCCCGCCGAGGCTGTCCCGGATGGCCTCATGGGCTTGGACATCGGGCCGGAGACCGTTCTGGCGTTCACCGATGTGATCGCCGGAGCTGGGACGGTGCTCTGGAATGGGCCGATGGGGGTGTTCGAGATGGCTCCGTTCGCAGCTGGTACAACCGGTGTAGCGGGCGCCGTCGCCGATTCGGACGCATTCACGGTGGTGGGTGGGGGAGACAGCCTTGCTGCGGTCAAGCGTGCCGGCCTGGAGGATCGGTTCGATCATCTCTCGACGGGTGGAGGCGCTTCGCTTGAGTTCCTCGAGGGGCGCGCGCTCCCGGGCATCATGATCTTGGAGGGTTGAATGAGCGAACGCAGACCGATCATCGCGGCCAACTGGAAGATGCACAAGACGCACTTGGAGGCCATCCAGGCTGTCCAGAAGCTCAGCTACCTCCTGGACAGGGAAGACGGAGAACAGGTGGAAGTCGTGATCTGCCCTCCGTTCACGTCGCTGCGCTCGGTCGGCACCCTGATGGACTCGGACAAGCTGCCGTACGCACTGGGAGCCCAGAACGTCTACCCGGAGGAGAAGGGAGCGTTCACCGGGGAGGTCTCGCCACTGATGCTGGCCGCCCTCAAGGTCCGGTACGTCATCGTCGGCCACTCGGAGCGTCGACAGTTGTTCAACGAGGACGATCTCTTCGTGAACAAGAAGGTGCGAGCGGTCTTCGCGCACGGGATGACGCCCATCCTCTGCGTGGGAGAGACCCTGGACGAACGCGATGCCGACGGCACCGAAAGCAAAGTGTCGCAACAGGTTCGCCGGGCTGTGGATGCCATCACCCCCGAGCAGGCGTCTGCGCTGGTCATCGCATACGAACCGATCTGGGCCATCGGGACCGGCCGTAACGCCGAGCCGAATGACGCCGGCCGCGTCGTCGAGGTGATACGCGCAACCCTGGCCGAGAAGTTTTCCGATACCGTCGCCCGGGCTGCGCGGGTACAGTACGGAGGAAGCGTCAAGCCGGGCAACATCCGCGAGTTCATGGCGCACCCCGAGATCGACGGCGCGCTGGTCGGAGGCGCGGGTCTCGATCCCGAGGACCTGGCTCTCATCGTGAAGTATCGATGAAGCTCCTCTACGTCTGCCTTGACGGTTTGGGTGATGACCCCAATCCGATCTTGGACGGCCGAACGCCGCTCGAGGCGGCCCACACCCCCAACATGGACATGCTGGCCGCGCGGGGTCGAACCGGAACCACGGTGACGGTTGGGCCGGGCATCGCTCCCGAATCCGATATCGGGGTGTTCGGGATCCTGGGCTATGACCCGCAGGAGGAGCACCCGGGCCGAGGGGTCTTGGAAGCCATGGGGATCGGCATGGACTTCCGTGACGGTGACCTGGCCTACCGGATCAACTTCGCAACCACGGACTGGCCGGAGATCGTCGACCGACGGGTGGGACGCAACCTCACGTCGCGGGAGGCCCACTCGCTCGCGGACGACGTCAACCGCGAACTCACGCTGCCCGGGGCCACGTTCCAGCTTCGAGCGACCATCGAGCACCGCGGCGCCCTGGTGATACGAGCGACCGACGGAAGACCGCTGGCGGCCAACGTCACCAACACCGATCCGGCGTATCGACGCGAAGGGCACCTTGGAGTGGCGCTCGAGACGTTCGAACCCAGGGTGGCCACCTGTGAGCCCCTGGACGACTCGGAAGGCTCCCGCAACGCCGCCTACCTCACGAACGCGTTCGTCGAACGTTCCTCGAAGGTGTTGGATGCCTCGGTCGTGAATCGAGAACGCCTGGCGCAAGGCAAGCTCCCGGGGAATCTGATCCTGACCCGTGACGCGGGGGATCATCGACCGAAACTCCAGCCGATCGCGGAGCGCTTCGGGCTGTCCTGGGGCTGCTTCGTGGAGATGCCCGTCGAACGCGGGATCGCCTTAGCGCTCGGGATGGATCCGGTCGCCGCGCCTCGGCTCGATACTTCAGGCTTCGGTCCGGCGGCCGAAGAGGCCTACGCCGCCTGGGCCCAGATCGCGTCTGAGGCGTTGGACTCATATCAGGCCGTCTACGTTCATCTGAAAGGCCCCGACGTGCCCGCACACGATGGGCGTGCCGAAGACAAGCGCGAGGTGATCAGCGCGATCGACAAGGCCTTCTTCGGGGAGGTGCTCGGTTGGCTCGACCCCCGCACTACCATCGTGGCCGTGACGGGTGACCATTCGACATCCTGCATCCGGATGGCGCATACGGCGGACCCCGTGCCGCTGCTCATCAGCGGGGGGCCCCTTACGCAGGACGGCACGGCCACGTTCGGAGAAAGATCCTGCGCGACAGGCTCTCTGGGGGAGTTGCTCGGCCCGAAGATCCTGCCGGCGATCCGAGACCTCATCGGCAAGTGACTACGTAGCGTGCTCGAGCGAGACAGGCATACCCGTCGTATAGTTTGCCGGTTGGTGTCGAGGCCCCGGTCAAGCACCCTAGAGGGAGCGTGATGGCGATGGACGCATCAGAGCCGGTCCCGCTACCTGCCGGATCTCCTGGAGGCGCGACGTTGGAGATCGTTGGACGCTCGCCGGGGGAGATCCTCTGGAGGCGGTTCCGTAAAGACCGGTGGGCGATCGGCGGCATCATCGTCATCATCATCATCATGGCCTTAGCCATCGCCGCTCCGCTCTTCGCGAAGTGGGTTGGCCACCCAGTCCGCGAGTCCTACGTCACACAGATGACCGGCGTGGGACCCAGCTTCGGAGCCTTCGGTCCATCACTCGGCTTTCCGAAAGGTCCCACGCTGCACAACGAAGCGGGCGTGTTCATCTTCGGCGCGGATGGAACGGCACACGACCTCTTCATCCAGGTCCTGTATGGGGCCCAGACATCCCTGGAGGTGGCACTGAGTGCCACGATCATCGAAGTGGTGTTGGGCGTTATCTTCGGGGTCATCGCCGGGTTCTACGGCGGGAAGATCGACACGCTCATCATGCGGGTCTGTGATGTCTTCTTCGCCCTTCCCGTCCTTCTCCTGATCTTGGGCATCTCCGCAGCTTGCGGGGCACAGCCCCCCGGACAGGAGTGCCTCGGGGGCCTCCTCAAACCCGGCAAGGGGCTCATCATCGTGCTGATCGGCTTCTTCGGTTGGCCCTACCTGGCCAGGATCATCAGGGGCCAGGTGCTCTCCCTGCGCGAGAAGGAGTTCGTCGAGGCGGCCCGGTCGCTGGGGAGCTCCGGGCGCCGCATCATGGTCCGCGACATCCTTCCCAACGTACTGGCTCCGATCATCGTGTATTCCACGCTCCTGATCCCCACGAACATCCTCGCGGAGGCGGGGCTCTCGTTCTTGGGTCTGGGCGTGCCGCCCGACGTGCCTTCGT
>JAYVBZ010000156.1:0-4604 GCA_043750215.1 Actinomycetota bacterium | reverse complement strand
ACGGAGGAGGTCGGTGAGTTGGCCAGGGCGCTCCGAACCCAGGACCGCGAGAACCTGATCCACGAGTTCGGCGATGTGTTGGCGTGGCTGGCGTCGCTCGCGAACCTCGAGGGCGTCGACCTGGAAACGGCCGCCGCGCGCTACGCCGACGGCTGTCCCAAGTGTCACCGCGCGCCGTGCGAGTGTCCCTCGTGAGCGACGTGATGGTTCGGTTCGCCAAACCTGAGGACTGGCCCGCAGTCGCGGCCCTCCTGGTTGAACTCGGCCGTGGTGTGGCGGCCGGGACCGCAGAGGACGCAACCCACCAGCTGCAGTTCGGCGGGCATCTACGGCAACTACACACGGTGACGATCGTCGCGGACGAAGCGGGAGAAGTACTCGGCGTCTGCGACATGGAATACCACCAGCGCCTTGGCGACCATCGCCCGCAAGCGCGCGTGCACGACCTCGTGGTCACAGAGGTCGCGCGGGGTAAGCGCGTCGGTAAGTTGCTCTTGGATCGCGCCGAATCGCTGGCACGCAAGCGTGGCTGCTTCCGCATGGCGCTCACGACGGCGTCCTGGCGGGAGGACTCGCTCGCGTTCTACAAGCGCCAGGGCTGGAGCGACTACGGCGAGTGGTTCGTGAAGCCGCTCAGCGACGATGTGTCCCCCGGCGGACAGCCGATCGACGACAACTAGGCCTCCGTCGCTGCTTCGGGCCGGATGACGTCTATCCCGTAGAGCATCACCAGCACGAACTCAGCGAACGCCAACCCGTGGATCACGCTGCACCACAGGCAGACCGCACCGATGATGACGAACTCCGCATAGACCAACCATAGGACGAAGATCATCCCGAGGACGCTGAGCACCACGCGCGCCCGATGGAGCCGGGATGACGATGCCCTCCAGGCCGCCGGCGACAGCAGGGCGGACATGACCAGCCAGAACCCCAGCCCGAGCACGGCCACCGGCATCCCCAAGAATCTCGATTGGGCACTCGTCGTGACCTTCGTGCAATCAACCAGACCCTTGTCGGAACAGACGAGTGCGGCCGGCGACGTGAAGTGCGCGTAGGTGAGATACGCAGCAACCGCCACACCCGCGAGCGCCAGCCCGAACGTGACGCGCGGGACCCAGCGAGGGGTCACGGCCCGCCGACGGGTGCGGCGGGCAAGAGCGATCCCCCGGCCTTCACACCCGGTGCAGTACAGACATCCACAGGTTGACCGTTCGTCAGCTGACAGAGGGCCGCCGTGAACATGTTCGCCGCCCCCCCGATCTCCTGGGTGGTGGCGGCCGTTGGGTCGGAGAGCGTGGTCGCGACCTGCAGCTGGGTCATACCGGCAAGCGTCGCAGGGTCGATCGACGACCCGATCTGGAGGTATCTGTTCCCGATCATCAGGAACGGGATCGCACCCGCCTGAGTGGTGTAGGGCGCGGTGTCGTAGGTGTTCACGAGGTCCTGCTGCGCGGCGGTTGCAACATCCAGCGTCTCGCCGGTGCGCGTCTGTGTCTCCACCGGCGAGAACGCCAGGTAGTTGCTCGTATATGTTGACCCGTGGTACGTGATGGTCGGTGTATCAGGTGCGGTGTCGGTCGAGGATGACGTCGTGATCCCCAGCCCGCTGAACGTGCCGAAACGGCTGAGCGCGACGGTGAGCGGCCAACGTTGGCCCGCGCAGTACGGGCAGTACTCGGCGCCGTAGTAGAAGACATCGGGCTTCCCGTTCTCCGTGAGCGGTGGCGTCGAAAGGGGAAACAGCTGGAGCGGCGTGACACCCTGGCCGATCCCCACCTGGTCCAGGGTCAAGGCGAGGACGCCGGTGACACGACCGGCCACCGTTATGGCGTCGCTGACGCCCGAGGCGCTGGGCGTCGGCCTGCGTCCGCCGAATGCGATGGCAGCGACGAACGCGACGACGACGGCCGCGATCGAGGTTGTCGCGATCACCCGGTTCCGCTTGGTCCTTGCCGTCTGGCGTGCCTTCATGCCTTTCGACGACTTCCTCGGCTGTTGGCGAGGTCGTGCTTTGCTGCGGGCCATATCGGGTCCTTACGTGAAGAGTCGTTCGGCTATCAGGACGGCATCCAGGGCGGCGCCCTGGCGGAGGTTGTCGGCGCAGCTGAAGAAAACCAGGGCGTTGGGGTCGTGTTCGACTTGGCGGATGCGGCCCACCAGCGCGGTGTCGCCACCGGCGGCCTCTAAGGGGGAGGGATAGACGCCGTTCGCGGGGTCATCGCGAAGGTCGACACCGGGCGCGCCGGACAGGATCTCTCGGGCCTCATCGGGCGTGATCGCGCGAGAGAACGTGGCAACGATCGTCACCGCGTGGCCCACCGGAACCGGCACACGAACGCTGGTCGCGACCACGGGCAGATCCGGCAGGCCGAGGATCTTTCGTGGTTCGGCCATCATCTTCGCTTCTTCCCCGGTGTAACCGCCTTCTCCGAATTCCCCTACCTTGGCCAGCACGTTGTAGGCGATGGTCTTGCCGAACACCGGTCCGCTCGGGAACGACGCAGCATCCATCCGCCCGAACTCATCCTCGTGGCCGTGGAGCTTGTCGATCTGCTCGACCATCTCGGCCACGCCGCGGTGCCCGGCCCCGCTCACCGATTGGTAGGAGCTCAGGCTCAGATCGGTCAGGCCGGCGGCGCGGTGCAGTGGCCCCAGCGGGAGCACCGCCGTGATCGTGGTGCAGTTCGGGACGCTGATGATCTTCGGGTTACCCAGCAACGCCTCGGGGTTCACGTCGGGCACCACCAGCGGCACGGCTGGGTCCATCCGGAACGCGCTGGAGTTATCGATACAGGTCGTGCCGTTCTCCGCTGCCTGTGGGATGAACGCGCGGCTAACAGTGGCGCCGGCGGAGACCAGCGCGACATCTGTACCGCGCAAAGCATCCACGGAGAGCTCGACGATGGTGTGGTCTTGGCCGCGGAAAGACACGGTCCCGCCCGCGCTCCGAGCGGAGGCAAGGGGCAGGAACTCATCGACCGGGAAGCCTCGCTCCTCGAGGATGCGGGTCATCTCTCGCCCAACGGCTCCCGTAGCTCCAACAACGGCGACCTTCATACCACCAACCCTACCAATGGTGGCCTGGGAGGCCGGGAGTTATGCCGGGTCGGCGCCCAGGTCGAACGTGTCGTGCACCGTTCGCAGGGCGCGCTCGCCGTCTTCGCGACGGATCACGCAACTGATACGGATGGGCGAGGTGGAGATCATCTCGATGTTGATCTTCTCCGCCGCCAGGCAGTCGAACATGTCGGCGGCGACGCCGGGGTGTGACTTCATCCCGGCGCCGACAAGTGAGATCTTCGCGATGTCGTCGTCGATGGAGTACCGCGGCGCGCCGATCTCCTTGGTGACGCGATCCAGCAGCGTGCCCAGCCGGGCGATGTCGGCTCGCGGGGCGGTGAACGAGAGGTCCGTGGCACCCTCGTGCGAGACGTTCTGCACGATCATGTCCACGTTTATCCCTTCATCGGCCAGCGCGCGGAACACCGTCGCGGCCACCCCGGGGCGGTCGGGCACTCGATCCAGCGTCACCTTCGCCTCTTCGACGTCCAGCGCCGCACCACTGATCAGGACACCTTCCATGTCTTCCTCACTCATCTCCCGGACCCACGTGCCGAGCGAGTCCTCGAACGTCGAACGAACGTGCAACTTCACGCCGTGGCGGCGAGCGTACTCCACGCTGCGGGACTGAAGGATCCTGGCTCCGGCTGCGGCCAGTTCCAGCATCTCGTCGTAGCTGATCGCTTCGATCTTGCGGGCGTTGGACACGATGCGCGGGTCCGCGGTGTACACGCCCGCCACGTCCGTGTAGATCTCACAGACCTCCGCGTCGATCGCCCCCGCCATCGCCACAGCGGTCAGGTCCGAGCCGCCTCGGCCCAGCGTCGTGATCTCGTACTGATCCGACAATCCTTGGAACCCGGCGAGTACCACCACGTTGCCATCGGCCAGTGCCTCCAGGATCCGCTTGGGCCGGATCTCTTGGATCTTGGCGGCGCCGTGCTGGGTGTCGGTGATGATGCCGGCCTGGCTGCCGGTGTAGCTCGCGGCCTTGCACCCACGGGCGTTGATGGCGATCCCCAGCAAGGACATCGCGATCCGTTCGCCCGCGGTCAGGAGCATGTCCAGCTCACGGGGGTCGGGGACGGCGGCGACCCGGTTGGCCATGGCCAGGAGGTCGTCGGTGGTGTCGCCCATGGCACTCACGACGACGACCACGTCGTTGCCCTCCTCGCGCGCCCGCACCACGCGGTCGGCCACGGCCTGGACCCGCTCTACGGTCGCGACCGAGGTTCCGCCGTACTTCTGCACGATGATGGGCATGTTCGAACTCCTATCGGTGCTGCGTGTCGGGCGAGTCTACCGAGTCCACCCCCGCGGCCCCGTAGCATGCGCACATGCGCGCGTGGTTCCTGGATCGCTGCGAAGGGCCTGAGTCCTGGACCTTGGGGAGCGTCGAGACGCCGATGCCGGGGCCGAAAGAGGCCCGCGTCACGCTCAAGGCCTCCGCGCTGAACCACCTGGACCTGTGGGTATCGAAAGGGTTGCCATGTCCACCGGCGCTCCCTCACGTGGGCGGTGCGGACGGCGCCGGCACGATC
>JAYVBZ010000155.1:0-2987 GCA_043750215.1 Actinomycetota bacterium | reverse complement strand
TGTGGCGCCTGTTGATCTTGGGGGGTTCGTAACATAACTATGCCTTTCGGGTTGACACGTTGTCCGATTCATGAAAGTGTGACGTCGTAGGTTCGGAAGGGCCGGACCGGGGAAGGGCGATGATGCAGATTATCGCGAAGTGGACAGACGAGAAGGGTGAGAACACGCTGAATGGCACGACTACCGCGAACCCGCTTGAACTAGTTTCCTTCAGCGGTTACGGCGTCGTGTCGATTCCTGAGAACGCAGACTGCTACCGCCCGCACCGTCCTACGATGGTGTTCGTTGGGAAGGCTTCCGACGTTCTGACAGGTGCGGAGATACCGTGCGACGTCTGCGGGCTACCGCTCAACGCCGCAAAGGGTGACGTGTTCTTGACCGACGATGGTGGCACCTACTGCAACGACCACTATGCCGATGCGCGTTCTTGACCTGTACGCAGGGCTAGGCGGTTGGTCGGAGCCATTCCGCGAACGGGGCCACGATGTCCTGACGCTGGACTCTGACCCCGCTTTCGGTTGCGACATCGTGGCCGATATCTTGACGTGGGAGCCCTCGTCATTACCTTGGGAGCCTGACCTTATCTTGGCCTCGCCCCCTTGTGAGGCATTCACGGTCATGAATATCGGGCGGAACTGGACGGGGCCCCGTGACTACCCTGCACACCAACCTAAGACCGATTCTGCACGTCTTGGGCTTGCCATCGTCACGCGCACGCGGGCTATCATCGACGAGATTCATCCCCGTGCGTTCGTCATCGAGAATCCGCGAGGCAAGCTACGGAAACTCCCGGTGTTAGCGGACCTTGAGCGCGTGACCGTGACCTATTGCCAGTACGGCGAGTCCCGCATGAAACCTACTGACCTTTGGGGCGGATTCCCAGATCGGTGGCGACCGTTGCCAGCTTGCCGGAACGGTGACCCGTGTCACGTTCGTGCGCCGCGTGGGAGTAGAACAGCCGGTTCGGTTCAGGGCACGACAGGTGCGGCGAATCGCGCCAAGGTCCCTTATGGGCTCGGGCTTGCCGTCTGCTTAGCCTTGGAGGAAGGATAAGAGAGCTGGGAATGGCTACGAAGCGCCGATGGCATCCATCGCGGTTCGAGTCCGCGGGGCGCGCGGTATCGGAAGGGCCGGTATCAGGAAGGATAGGCATCATGATAGCGAGCACCGAAAGTATCTGGGAGGTCGCCCGATTCGCGGGCGACGGATACGACCGCGCGGAGGTTGTCGCGAAGGTCGGATGGGAGCCGGTCGGATCGTGGGGCCGTGACGGCTGGGACCTAGGGGAATGGCCCTACGTCATGGTTTACGTTCGGACCTACGCGGTTGGTGTACGTCCCGGTGATCGGTTCGAGGTCTGCGAGAACGTCGAGGGTGACGCGACCGTATGGACGTTCGAGACGATCGAAGCACGGAACGCGCACATCGACGGACTGGCGCTGGCATCGTGGCGCAATCGGTCCGAGTCATGGGTCGAGGGCGTTCGCCGCGTATCCGACATGCCCGCCAAGCTTCGCGGGCCGTTCTCGTGGGCGCGCCTTGACGTTGAGAAGGCTGCATCGTGAGTACGCGGGAGGAATCCCTTACCCTGTACTCACTCGCCAACGGTTGCGATGGCACGACGGAATGTCCGCGTTGTGTTCGAGACTATGCGGACTCGTGTCCGTCTGTCGTCGAACCTATGACGAACCTCACGGACCTATCCTTGCGCGGTATCGCGGCGCGGTTCGCGTGCCTGTGTTGCGGATACGTGTTCCTGGGGGTCGAGCTATGACAGGCTACATATGCTCAGAGTGTGGCGCTCCAGCTTGTGTCGAGGGGTTCACGGCGTCGGATGCTACCGGCGTTCTCGCGACAGTTTGGGGCTGGTCTCACGTCGACGGTTCGGAAGCGCTCGACTGCGCGGACGTTCGCGGGGATCGGGAAGCGTTCGCGATGCAAGAGCCACGCTAGCGGCGACCATCGGGCCTTTAGGGGCTCGGTGGCCGATGCTAGATGGGCTGGCACGGGGGAAGGATTCGAGATGATCGAAGTTGAGACGGAACCGAAGGAACGCGCAAAGTCGCGGGACGGACGGGAAGCGCCGCGCACGCTGGAAGATGTCGGAGTAATCACCATCCGCAAGCCACAATCCCGCAAGGCTGGCAGCGAGATCCGGGTAGCGGTGAAGGTGGCAGCTAGTGGACGGCCCGCGCTGGACGTCCGCGAGTACGCAACGCGGCCCGGTGATATCACCTGGTCGGCCTACGAAGGGCCGACGAAACGGGGGTTCTGGCTATCGAACGTCGATGCCGAATTACTCATCGAGATGATGGCACGCGGACTCGTGGCGCTGGAATCGGTGCCTGTGGACGATGACGGCGAGATGATCGAATAGCGGCCTCACAACGTCCGATCCGGCCCGGCCAGTCTCCGCGATGGCGGGCCGGGCGGCTATGTCCACCATGCCATATAGCGTTAGGCGCCCTATGGGATATCGCAGAGTGCCAGACTGGAAACGTCGGAAGCCCGGCCCGGCTAGG
Source organism: Actinomycetota bacterium (assembly GCA_043750215.1). Lineage (GTDB taxonomy): Bacteria > Actinomycetota > UBA4738 > UBA4738 > HRBIN12 > JANXVR01. The sequence continues at coordinate 465 of JAYVBZ010000155.1, read as the reverse complement.
TCCACGGTACCGGCGCCTCTGGACGCCGAAGTTCTAGCGTTCGTTCGGGCGGCGCACCGTGCGGTAAAGATGTTCGATGCGCTCGATCCGAAGATGCGTGAGGCTATCGACGCCGGGGAGGTTACGAAGCTGGCGCTCTCCCGCGAACTAGGATGGTCGCGCCAGCGGATGCACCGATGGTTGCACGGCAAAGGTCTCGGGGGCGTCTAGCGGACTGGGAATGGCTGTCGGGCCGCCTGATCGTGCTGAAGAATCGCTACGGCGTGGAAATGGCTATCGACCGGGGAATGGCTGCCTAGGGCTTGTCTGAACAACTGGTCCCAGGCGAATCCGACCGCATCACCGAGGATCATAGCCAGGACCAACGCCCACAGGATGACGTTGCCGATCGTGTGGATCAGGGTGTCTGCCAGCATCTGAATCCCCCTCATCTCGTTAGATATACCTTGTCAACCTCATCGGGGG
>JAYVBZ010000154.1:0-2671 GCA_043750215.1 Actinomycetota bacterium | reverse complement strand
AGCGTGGCGGGTCGGCTCGGAGGAGCCGGACTCGCGATGATCGCGGCGATCGTCGTTGTCACCACCAGCTTCGTGGGCGCTGCGATGGCCCAGGACAGTTCAGGCACACCGAGCAGCTCAACGGGCCCAGTGACGTTCACGTACGCGGATGTGAGCGAACCAAGCTCCTTGAACCCGATGACGGGGTATCTCGGAACCGACTACGTCCTGTGGGCCATGAACTATGACCTGCTTGTGAACTTCGCGACGGACGACTTCGCCCCCGACTTCCAGCACTCCATCACCACCAAGGTGGATACGAGCTCGGACGGCATGACGTTCACGTATCACCTGCGTCCCAACATGAAATGGTCCGACGGCCAGCCGTTCACCGCGAACGACGTGGCGTGGACCCTGAACTACTACAAGCTCAATAACACCTCCAACTACTCTTCCGACCTGGTCCTCATGGACAAGGCGACGGCAACGAACGACACCACGGTGGTTATCACCAGCACGAAGCCCACGTCGCTGTATTCCGGCAAGAGCGTGTTCTTCTACGAGTACATCCTCCCCGAGCACATCTGGAACCCGTTGGGCGACGCGGCCGCGGCGCAGGTTCCTGCGTCCGAAGCTCAGTCGGTCGACTACAAGACCACGAAGCAGGACCCGGTGATCGGCCAGGACCCCAACACCGGCGGAGCGGTCGGCAGCGGCCCGTTCATCATGCAGCAGTACAAGAAGGGCGAGTTCGTCTCGCTTGAGAAGAACCCGAACTACTGGGGTAACGCCGTCGGGCTCACGCCGCATGTCGATAGGGTCGTCTACAGGATCTTCGGGAACCAAGATACAGAAGCAGCAGCCCTGAAGAACGGAGAGATCGACTTCGCGTACTTCACCAGTGCGAACATCCTGAATACGTTGAAAGCCCAGGGCCTCGAAACCCGAGGCGCGCAGGTCCCGAGTTTCGGTGAGATCGGGGTCAACACTGGTTCGGCATATCAGGCGGCCGACCCGGCCACTGGGTTCAAACCGCACGGCGATGGCGCGAAGGCGTTAACCGATGTCGTGGTGCGACAAGCCATCCGAAGAGCGGTGGATAGCAAGCTCCTGGTGGACAAGGTGCTGCTGGGGTACGGAACGGCGGGCATCTCGCCGGTTCAGCCCGATGCCACCACCGGAGCATGGACGCCGGGTCCAGACGATCCGGATCTGTCGTGGAATATCCAGGCAGCCAACGACATGCTGGACACCGGCGGCTACAAGCTGACCGATCCCGCATCCCCGCCGAGTGCCACGAACCTGCGGATCGACCCGGCCACCGGAAAGACGCTTGATTTCCGGTTCTACAGCCGTTCGTCGGACCAGCCTTCACAGGACATCGTGCCGTACGTGGCCGACTGGTTGGGGCAGATCGGGATCAAGATCGAGCCGCAAACGATCACCAGCGGGAAGCTGGGGAACGTGATCCTTGACGGCAATTACGATCTGTTCGAGTGGGGCTGGTATCCGAACCCCGACCCGAACTACATCCTGGATGTTTTCAGCTGCAGCCAGCGTCCTCCGGGCGACGGTACGTATCTGAACTCGGACAGCTACTACTGCAACCCTGCCTACGACGCCTTGAACGACCAACAGCACTCGGTCACCGATGCCACCCAACGGGTCGACATCGTCCACCAGATGCAGGCCATCCTTTACCGGGACCAGCCCTACATCATGTTGTGGAACGACCAGGTGCTTGAGGCGTGGAGCTCGAAGTGGACCGGATTCCTGTCCCAGCCGGGCAACAACCGCGGTGACGCGCTGGCCACCTACGGCCCGTTGTCGTTCATCTCGGTGCGCCTTGCCTCCACAGGTGGGACAGGCGGGACGGGCGGGGGTTCAAGTTCATCCAGCGGCACCCCCGCGTGGATCTGGATCGCGCTAGCCGGGGTGATCATCGCGGTTGTCGCGATCGTCGTGGTATCACGAGGTCGCCGGGACGACGAGAACCAAGCCTGACGATCGTTCGATACTCCATAGAGAAGAAGAGAAGGGACTAGGCGAGGGTGAGCACGCGCAGATACTTGATCAGCAAGATCTTGCAAGCGCTGCTCACTCTCGTCTTCGTCCTTGCATTCAACTTCTTCCTGTTCCGTGGGCTCGGCAATCCGGTAGACCTTCTGTCCAGGGGCCGCGGCGCGATGACGGCCGCCGCCATCCAAGAAGAGAACCATGTCCTAGGACTGGATCTGCCGCTCCCGCAGCAGTTTTTGCACTACATGAAGGAGACGCTCAGTGGGCACATGGGGTTCACGCAAGGCGCCGCACCAGTTAGCCAAGAGATCGGTGTTCGGATCTGGCCGACGGTCCTGCTGATCGGCACATCGACGGCAGCGTCGATCCTCCTCGGGGTGTACATCGGCATCGTGCAGGGGTGGCGGCGTGGGTCGAAGCTCGACAAGTCCATGCTCGGTATCACGCTGGTGCTCTACGCGATGCCGGAGTTCTGGTTCGGACTTCTCATGATCATGCTGTTCTCGGTGACACTGAACATCTTCCCGGCGGGAGGGATGCAATCCACCGCTACCGACCTGCACGGCCTCACCCTCTGGCTCGATGTCGGGAGACATCTGGCGTTGCCCTTCTTCGTGCTCACCGTGTCCTACCTTGCCGAATACTCGCTCATCATGCGGAGTTCGCTCATGGA
>JAYVBZ010000153.1:0-5534 GCA_043750215.1 Actinomycetota bacterium | reverse complement strand
TAGCCTTCGGCGTGCAAGGCCTCGCGCAACCGCTCCATGTCGTCGCGCGGTACCTCGATGGTCGGCTCATCCAGCGTGAGAGTGACGCGAACCACGTTCGGCTCGAGCACCACCATCCGGTGCAGGCCCATCGTGGCCGCCTTAGGTTTCCGCATGAGTTCGGGGACGAAGCACACGGTGTCTCTGCTCACCAGCTGTTTACACGAGAGGCGCCAGCCCTGGTCGATCTCGGTCTGTTTGAGCTCACGGTGATCCGCGTCGGTGACTTCGGCCTCGCCCGTGATCTTGACCTTGCACTTGCCGCACGTCCCGCGGCCGCCGCACGAGGACTCGATCGGCAGGCCGATCCAGTGAGCCCCGCTGAAGAGGCTCGTCCCTTCGGGGACGCGCGTGCTCTTCTCATGGGGTTCGTACGTGATGTCGTACAGAGGCATAGTCGTCCTTCTGACACGAGTAGCGGGCGCTCGGCCGCGCCCGGTAAGTCTATCTGCAGATCAGGCCGCGCCAGTGAGTGTTATCGCGATGGGAACCGCCTCGGGAGCATCCGGTGCGAAACCTTCGGCGCCATCCGATACCCCCTGTCAGCATCCGCGGACCGGCCCGCGCCGCAGGCTCCGTCGCTCAGAGGATGGTGCTGGCGATCGCCACGAGCCCAGAGGTGAACAGCATCCCCAGCACGATCTTGCGGAAGCGGTCGTGGTCGATCCGATCGAATAGGCGGTTCCCCGCCAGCCAGCCGACGATCATCGCCGGGGTTCCCACTGCGATGATCCGCCAGACGTCGGCGTCGAACGTTCCGGTCGCGGCGAACAGGCCGACCGACACGAGACCTTGCACGGTGAACACGCCCGCCAAGGATGCCCGGAAGGCGTTCGGTTCCAATCCCCGGCCGTGGAAAGTGATGACGATCGGCGGACCACTGGTGCCGGTGCTGGTCGAGAGCGTTCCGGCTACGAAGCCGGCCACGGTTTCGGTGACGTGCGTGTCGGGGAGCTGTAATCCTCGCCAGAGCAACACCGCGAACACGAGTACCAGCACCCCGATCACGGCGGTAAGCCCGGCGCCGGATAGGTGCGTGAACAACACGAGTCCTAGCGGCATGCCGAAGAGCGAAGCTCCCGTGATAAAAGCGACCGCGCGCCAGTGGACGTCAGGTCGGAGCCGCCGCATCACATAGAGGGATTGCAGGGTGGCTACGACGGCACCTCCGACCACCGCGGCCTTTGGACCCTCGAGAGCCGCGAGCAGCGGCGAGGCGATGAGGGCGAATCCAAACCCCGACACCGCCTGGGCATAGGACGCAACCACCACCACGAGCGCGACCAGCACCAGTGTCCAGAGCACGACGGGAGTGTGCCACGCAGCATCCGGGCAGGCCCGGTACCCTCGGTCGGTGACCACCCCGGGTGACCACCCCGGTTGTGTTGACCGGCGTAGGCAGCTTCCCAACCGGGATCCGAAGTAGCAGAATGCCGACGTGCCGAAGAAGCCCACCACCGTGCTGCGGGCCGTGCTGTTCACCGACGTGGTCGGCTCGACAGAGCTGGCTCGCGAACTGGGGGACCAGCGATGGACCCGTCTCCTTCAGGCACATCGGCGCATCGTTCGCGATCAACTCAGGGCGAACCGCGGGAGGGAGGTCGATACTGCCGGCGACGGGTTCTTCGCGGTCTTCGAGGGACCGACCGACGCCGTCCGGTGCGCGTTCACCGTCGCCCGCAAGGTCCAGGTCCTGGGTCTGGATATCCGCGGCGGCATCCACTTCGGCGAGATCGAGACGTCGGGGACCGACGCTCACGGCATCGTGGTGCACACAGGGGCACGGGTGATGAGCAAGGCCGGCGCGGCCGAGGTGCTGATCACGCAGACCGTCAAAGACCTGGTCGCCGGCGCCAAGTTCGAACTCCAGGAACGGGGCGCCTTCGATCTGAAAGGCGTGCCCGGGACCTGGACCCTGTTCGATGTTCTGGCCGTCGACGATGAGGCGCGTCCGGCCCCAGTCGAGACGGAACAGAGCGCCGAGCGCCGCGACCTGGCGACTGTTCCTGGAGCGAACCGCCCGTCACGCCGCTGGATCGCGGCTGCTGCCGGGATCGCGGTGATCGCCGCCGCGCTGGTCGGCTACCTCGCGTTGCGCCCCAAACCCACCTACGTTCCGGCCGCCGGGATGATCGCGCGGATCAACGGCGACGGGTTCGATCAGCCGGTCGCGGTGGGCGCGTTCCCGATGGCCCTTACCGAGGGGATGGGGCGCGTGTGGATCACGGACCGGCAGTCGCAGGTCTACTGGCTGGACGAGCGGGACAACTCGACGGGCTCCAGGGGAACCGAAGGCGTGCCCACAGGTGCCGTGAGTGGAGGCGGCGCCGTATGGATCACGGCCGGCTTCGGGTCTGGTCAGGGCGTCGAGGGCGCGGTGAGCCGGCTTGATCCAGACAGCTTGCTACTAGCACCGGCCTTCCAGACGCCTGTCGGTTCGCAGGCGATCGCATTCGGCGCTGGTGTGGTCTGGGTAGCTGAGCCGAACATCGCCGAGGTCCAGCGATATGACCCCGTCTCCAAGACGACGCGGAGGATCCCACTTCCTGTATCAGATCCGGCCGCCAAACCCGACTCGATCGCGTTCGGCGACCTAGGAGGTGCGGCCGTCTGGGTGGGCGACTACCTCACGAGGACCGTGTTCCGGGTGGACGCGACATCGAGCGATATCCGCACCTACACCGTTGGGGGCACGCCGACGGCCATCGCGGTGGGAGCCGGGGCGGTGTGGGTTGCTAGCGAGCAAGCCGATGCGGTCTACGCGCTGGATCCGAGAACCGGAGCGATCCGCACAACGATCGACGTGGGCTCGCAGGGATGCAATGCTCCGAGGTCGATCGCGGTCAACGCCGAGGCGGTCTGGGTGGCTTGCTCAGCCTCGCAGCGCGTGATCGGGATCACCCCGGGGGCGGCGACGGTCTCGACGAGCCTTGCCGTCGCGGGGGCACCGGCCGCGCTCGTGACCGGCCAGGACGGATCCGTCTGGGTGGTCGTACAGCCCAGGTAGCGGTGGCCCGACTCCCTCAGGCACCTGCCACCGCGAGGCGATCGAGGGCCGGCATCTGGAACCCCGGGTCCCAAGAGAACCTGGAGATCTTCAGCGAGGAGATGCGGACCACCTGGCCGAACGCGAGCGGCACCGCGGGCATCAACTGCGTGACCAGGTACTGGTCCAGACGCGTCCAGCACGCGATCGCGGCGGCGCTGGTCTCCTCGCTGCACGCCAAGATCTGCGGATCGACGCTCGGTACCCTGAGCACGGGAGCACCCTCCTTCTCAAGTTCGGCCGGCGACCAGCCCAGACGGCTGAGGCCTAGTCCTCCGCCGGTCGAAGGGCCGGCGAAGAGCGCGATCAGGGTGTTGCCCGCGCTCGGGTAGTCGGGGAACCACCCGGCGCCGACGCAGAACCCTGCGGCCGGGTCTCGGCACGCGAGGTAGAAGTCGTCCGGTACCTGCACTTTGGCGTCGATGCCCAGCGCCGAGAGGCTGCGGTCGATCTGTCCGGCCGTGGGGCCCAGGCTCCTGTCAACCACGACGGTCACGCCGTGGCAGAGGGCCGCCGCGCAGCGGCCTCCCTTGGCATATCGCGAGCGCGACATCTCCCGCCGCGCCGCCTGGAGGTCCGGCGCACCGGCCTGGCCCGGGAACGGGTCCCAACCCGACGCAAGGGATTCTTCCAGAGGGTCGGCCGCGTAGTGGTTCGCGATCACCGTGCCGCCGAACCCCTGCCCCTCTTGGATCTGGCCGAGCATCGCTCGCCGGTCCAGGGCGTACGCGACAGCCCGGCGGACCGCCGGATCGTCGAATGGCGGCCGCGCCAGGTTGAAGGCGGCGTAGACGAGGTTGCCGGTATCGAGGGTCCGCACGAACGGCTGCAGCGAGGCATCGTTCAGGAATCGATGCAGCGTCGGCGGGGGCGGAGTGGCGTCGAAGACCATGTCGAGCCCCCCGGCTGCGACCTGCCGGAACAGGGCGCCGGCTGCTCCGCCGCGGATCTCGATCCTATCCGCGATGGCGGCGCGCAGGGGATCGGTGGCTGGGTCCCAGGACGGGTTGCGCACCAGAGTGAGCGAACCGTAACCGGTAGTCGAATAGTGATGATCGTAGGTCCAAGGGACGAACCCGGGTGGGGGCTGTTGCTCCGCGGGGGGCTTGGAGAAGTCGACGCTGTCTTCTCCGAGGATCATGTACGGACCCGAGGAAACAAGGAACCTGCCGTAGCCGTCCGTCTTGTGGGGATCCCCGCTTCGGTCGTGACCGGTGGCGACGCCGTACGGTGCGGATGGGTCGGCGGGCAATGGGGGGATGGGCGCGGTGATCGGCAGCGTGAGGTCGTAGGCCAGTGCCGAGTCGGGGCGGTTCTGGCGGATCCGCAGGGTGAGCGGATCCGGTGTCTCCAGGCCCGAGATGGAGTCGGACTCGCCCGCGGCGTACTGGGTAAAGCCCTGGATGTCGGAGAGGTAGTTCTCACCCAGACCGATCTTGTCCGTGGTCGGATCCCCGGCTCGCAGGATCGCTCGCACGATGTCGGGGGAGGTGATCAGCACGTCCTGGAGAGGCGGCCCGTAATGAAGGCCGGGACGTAGGTGGAAGGTCCAGGTGAGGCCGTCCGTGGAGACTTCGGGAGGGCCCGTCGCCAGGTCAGGCTTGGGTTCCGTGCCGGTTACTCCATCCGAACCGTCGTACGACATCAACGTGCGGAGCAGGCAGCAGCGGAACACTTCCCACGGCGAGAAATTCCATTCGAACACGGGATCGAAGGCGGCCCACGCCGGACCGGCCATCCCGAGCCTGAGCGTGCCCCCCGCCGCCGGGTTCGGCGGCGGGGATGTGGCGCCACTGCCACCGCTGGTGCACGCGACGAGCATCATGAATGCAAGCGCGGGGTTGAGCAGACGGGCCCGAAGTACACGCATCCGCGGAACGTACGCCAGTCGCCCCCGCTCGTCTAGCTGGCTGAGCCATGACATCGCAGGGGATGACCCGGTGGTCCGGCTAGGCTGAGGTCCATGCCCACCGTGTACGACCTGTCGCTGGATGAACTCACCGACCGACTTACCTCGTGGGGCGAGCCGGCGTTCAGAGCTAAGCAGCTGCGCACACAGCTGTGGCGTCGCGCCGCGACCTACGACCAGATGTCGGATCTCTCGCCGGCTCTGCGAGAACGATTGTCAAAGGAACTCCCGCTCGGGATCGAAGTCCTTATGGTTCGTACCGCTGACCGGGGGGCGACCCGCAAGGCGCTCCTTCGCCTGGGAGACACGCACATCATCGAGACCGTGCTCATGGGCTATCGCGACAGGGTGACGGTGTGCGTGAGTTCACAGGTCGGGTGCGCCATGGGCTGCGGGTTCTGCGCCACTGGGCAGATGGGTCTGCAGGGGAACCTCAGTCCGGGAGAGATCGCGGCGCAGGTCGTGTGGGCCAAGCGCGAGGCGGCGGCACTGCCCGCCTCCACCCCGCAACGGTTGACGAACGTCGTGTTCATGGGGATG
>JAYVBZ010000152.1:0-2800 GCA_043750215.1 Actinomycetota bacterium | reverse complement strand
TCGCCGACCGTCACTGCCTCCTCGACCATCGAGGTGAGGATGTGTGGCGGCGAGACGGCGGCGTCCACTCCCCACTGTTCGGTGAAGAGCCATTCGTTCTTCGGATGGTTCACCCGGGCCAGGACCCGGGGGACGGCGAATTCCTGCTTGGCCAGCAGCGAGGTGACCAGGTTGTCTTCGTCGTCACCGGTGGCGGCGACGAGGACTTCTGTTCGCGCGAGTTCGGCCTCGTCCAGCACCCGCGGCTCGCAGGCGTCACCGTTGATGACGTGCACGTTCGGAGCGAACTCCGCGAGCTGGCCGCTGAGCTCCCGGTTCTGTTCGATCAAGGTGACCTCGTGCCCGCGCTCCGCGAGGTCGACGGACAAGTGTCGCCCGACCGCTCCACCACCGGTGATCACGACCTTCATCAGTGGTCCCCTGCCGGCTCGGCCAACAGCGCGTCGACGGCGTCGACCCCGTCCTTCGAGAGCATGAGGACAAGGAAATCGCCGTTCTGCATCATGCTGTCGTCGGTGGGAAGGAATCCCCCGCCCCCGCGCGACACGCCGGCGACCATGACCTTGCCCGGGACGTTGAGTGAGGTCGCGGGCTTGCCGACCAGGTGCGCAGGCACGGGCGCTCGCATCCGCAGAAGGTCGCCGCCGCCCACTGATTCGCGGATCTCCTTGCGATCGTGGAAGAGCATGAGCTGGATCTGCTTCACGCCCCACTTCGTGGTGGCGACGGTCGGGATGTTCAGCCGTTCGTAGATCTCGGCGCGACGGGGGTCATAGATCCGGGCGACCACCCGCGGCACGTGGTAGTACTCGAGGGCAACCCGAGCCGAGACGATGTTCGAGTTGTCACCGCTGCTCACCGCGACGAACGCGTCCGCCTCGCGGATCCCGGCACCTTCCAGCACGTCCCGGTCGAACCCCAGGCCGACGACCTGCTGGATCCCTGTTTCCAGGGGATAGGTGTAGAAAGCCTCGGGGTTCTTGTCGATGACGGTGACCTGGTGGTCGCCGGCGAACAGTTGGTCGGCGAGGTCGGAACCCACTCGGCCGTTCCCCATGATCAGTACGCGCATAGGCCGGTTACCTTAGCCCACGCTTGGCACCGCTGGCACGTCGGCTACCTGCGGTTTCGGTGCGAAGTAGAACGGCACAGCGGCAACGTCGATGTGCGGGTATCTCCCGAGCGCCTTGCCGATCCTCCTGCTGGTCCGGTCATGCAGCATGCGCTGGCGGAGCTTTGGGAAATCGCGTCGTGGCATGACCGCCGTGACTTCGGCCCCGCGGTCGGCCTGCTCCAAGACGTAGTGCTCGAGCGTGCGCGAGATGTTGCGGTCCCAGCATTCGATCACGTCGAGTTGGACTGGGATGCGATGCTCCATCCAGCGTTCCGCGAGCTGCATCGCCGCGTCGGGGTCAACCGCCGCGTGGACAGCGCGCAGGTCTGTGGCACCCAACGTGAGCGCGTAAGTCACCGCGCGGAGCACCGCGCTGTCGATGGTGTCCACCATGATCACTACCGTATGGGTGCCGCGAGGCGCGAACCTGACCACCGGTTTGCCGTGTTCGTCGTAGCTCAATGGATGTACGCCATCCGGGTGGTCGCGGACCAGCGTCGCGCGCGCCGATCCGACCGTCGGAGAGACGTTCGTTGGCCGAATTGAGGTGGGGAACCGGAACCAGCACGTTGACGTCCCGGCGGGAGACGCAGGTGGATAAGGTGAAGGCGCTGGACGCCGGGGCGGACGACTTCGTGACCAAGCCGTTCGGTATGGAAGAGGTCCTTGCACGAGCCCGCGCCGCGATGCGCCGCGCGCAGCCGGACGAGCCCGCTCCGGCGGGGAGCCGGTCCACCTGACGTCCACCGAGTACGGATTGCTTGAGGCATTCGTCACGAATCCGGGGAAGCTCCTGACCCATAAGTGGCTGCTACGAAAGGTGTGGGGTCAGGGCTATGGGACCGAGACTGCGTATCTGCGGACGTACGCCCGGACGTTGAGGAAGAAGCTGGGCGACGATGCCGCGGCACCCGAGCTGATCATCACGGAACCAGGCGTGGGATACCGCTGGATCGGAGAGCCGCAGGAGGTGTCACAGTAGTATCCGCGCCATGAGTTCCACCCCCTCCAACACATCGGGACGCACCATGGTGAAGCGGATCCTGGTGGGCCGCGCGGTCTCCAGTGCCAACCTCGAACATACGCTCCTGCCGAAGATCCTTGCGCTGCCGGTGTTCTCTTCGGACGCGATGTCATCCGTTGCGTACGCCACGGAAGAGATCCTCGGTGTGCTCCTCCTTTACGACCGCCTGAAAGGGGCCAAGTTCCTCTTCCCCATCGCTATCGCTATCGCCTCCCTGATGACCATCGTTGTTCTGTCCTACCGCCAGACGGTGAAGGCTTATCCCAACGGCGGCGGCGCCTACATCGTGAGCAAGGAGAACCTCGGGGTCATGCCCGGCCTCATCGCGGCGGCCGCACTCCTCACCGACTACATCCTTACCGTCTCGGTCTCCGTCGCGGCAGGAGTGTTCGCCATGGTCACCGCGGCGCCCGGCCTCGCCCAGTACCGGGTCGAACTCAGCCTGATGTTCATCCTCTTGATCACGCTCGCCAACCTCCGAGGAGTGAAGGAGGCGGGCGCCATCTTCGCTCTTCCGACCTACGCGTTCATCGTCTCCATCTTCATATTGGTGGGCGTTGGCTTCGCCAAGGCGGCCGCGATCCTCGACGCCGACCATTACGCCCTCCAGGACGTGAAGGATCGCGTGCTCGAGTTCCTCGCCGTGCGCCAGTTGCGCCAGG
>JAYVBZ010000151.1:0-5353 GCA_043750215.1 Actinomycetota bacterium | reverse complement strand
GCCGAAACGCTACAGGCGAAGGGTGTGTCGGCAGAAGTCGTCGATCTTCGAACGGTCTATCCACTGGACGAAGAGACGATACTTCGGTCCATCGAGAAGACATCCCGGGCGCTGGTGCTCTACGAATCCTACAAGTTCCTTGGTATCGGCTCAGAGATCGCGGCGATCATCGCGGAGCAGGCCTTCGAACACCTGGATGCGCCCGTCATACGTTTGGCCCCACCGAACCTGCCCGTGCCGTTCTCCCCCACGCTCGAGGACGCCTTCCTTCCGCAAGTAGCAGACATCGAAGCCGCGGCCGATAGGCTCGCGGCATGGTGAGTAGGCTTGCGACGTGACCATCATCCAGATGCCGCAGCTCGGGGAGACCATCATCGAGGGCACCATCCTCAAGTGGCTCAAGCAGGAAGGCGAGCACATCGAGCGGGACGAACCGCTCTTCGAGATCTCCACCGACAAGGTTGATACCGAGGTGCCCTCGCCGGTTTCCGGGGTCCTCACCAGGATCCTGGTTGCCGAAGGGTCCACGGTAGCCGTAAAAACAGACCTCGCAGAGATCACCGATGACGGCGCTTCAACCGCATCATCGGCGAGCGTGGCGGCTCCGGCTGCGGCGGCTCCGGCTGCGGCGGCTCCGGCGGACAGCGGCTCCCGGTCGCAGATCTTGTCGCCGTTGGTTCGTCGGCTGGCCGCTGAACACACGGTCGACCTGACTGCTCTGCTCGGGAGTGGTACGGGCGGGCGCATCACGAAGAAGGACGTCTTAGCGGCCGTTGGATCACGTGGGGTGACGTCCCCTGCCGGAAGCCGGCCTCCGATGGCAGCTTCGGTGCCCGCGCCGATGGCACCGGTCATCGCCGGGGCAGGCGAGGAACTCGTGCCCCTCACCCATATCCGGCGAGCGATCGCGCAGCACATGGTCGCGTCGAATCAGACGGCTGCCCGCGCATGGACCATGGTCGAGGTCAACGTCGAGAACCTGGTGCGCCTTCGGACACGAGTGAAGGACGCCTTCTTGGAACGCCATGGCGTGAAGCTCACCTATCTGCCGTTCCTCACTAGGGCCACCATCGACGCCCTCTTAGCGTTCCCGATGGTCAACGCCGAACTGAGAGGCGACGACATCCTGGTCCGCAGATATGTGAACATGGGTATCGCCGTCAGTTACGACCAGGGCCTGATCGTCCCGGTGATCCGGGGTGCCGACGGGATGACTTCGGTCGGGATCGCACGCGCCATCGCCGACCTGGCTGCCCGCGCCCGATCCCACGGGCTCAAGCCCGAAGAGGCGACCGGAGCGACGTTCACCATCACCAACCCGGGCCCGTACGGCTCACTCCTGAGCGTCCCGATCATCAATCAGCCCAACTCCGGGATCCTGTCCATCGACGGCATCCAGAAGCGTCCCGTCGTTGTCGAGGAGGACGCCATCGCCGTCAGGCACATGGTCTACATCTCGATGTCGTGGGATCACCGCGTCGTCGACGGCGAACTAGCTACCCGCTTCCTCTCCCGCGTGAAGCAGAACCTAGAGACGTGGGACTTCGCCGAGGATCTCGGTCTCTAGGTCTCATGGCATCGGTCAGCAAGGGGTGGATCATCGCTCCCCTTCTCCCCGTGCCTTTCGAGGCAGCCAACAGCTGGATGCACGCCATGGCGGAGCGGCGACTGGTCGATGAGGTCCCCGACACGCTGATCCTCCTCGAGCACCCTCCCGTATTCACCGCCGGCAGGCGAGCGAAGCCTGAGCACATGCTATGGACCCGGACGCAGGCGCGGGCGCGGGGCGCCGATGTCCAGAACGTCGATCGCGGAGGTTCGTTCACCTTCCACGGTCCGGGTCAGTTGGTCGGCTACCCAGTGCTCGACCTCGGGGTGAAACCCGACGCCGGTTCCCATCTTCGCCGCTTGGAAGAGGTGGTGATCCGAGCAGCGTCCGATATCGGCATCACGCTGGGGCGACGGCCGGATGTCCAGACGGGGGTGTTCGCGGGGAACGACAAGGTGTGCGCCATCGGCATCCGCCTGATGCGGGCCCGGGTAAGCCTGCACGGGTTCGCACTGAACTGCGATACCGACCTGGCATGGTTCGATGGGATCGTGGCGTGTGGATTGCCCGACAAGGGTGTGACCTCGCTCACCAGGCTGGCTGGTCGTCGCGTCAGCGTGTCGGAGATGCGCCCGCTCATCAAGCGCCACGCGGAGCAGGTTTTCGGCTTGGACCTTTCCGAGGCGCCCTATGAAGAACGGGCGGTCGTCGACGGGTTCGTGAGTCCGCAGGGAGCTTGACGTCCCCACTATCGGCGAGGATCAGAACAGCGCGTTCGTCAGTCTGCGACGGTAATCCGGCACTAGGGGATCGTCGTCGCCCAGGACAGCGAACACGTCCAACATGGCCGCGCGCGCGGCGTCTCGATCTTCGTCGAGTGCCTCCAGCATGCCGTCAAGGGCGTCCTGCCAGTGGCCGTGACCGGCCAGCGCCTTCGCCTCGCTGAGGGTGCTGCCGTGGGGTTCGCTCTTCCACGTTCGAACGCGGATGATGGCTTCGACGCGCTCGGCTGCGGGGTCCGGCAGGTGGGGGCGGACGAGTTCACGAGCCGCCTCGTCCTCCCCTCGTTCCGCGAGGATCCGCGCCAGTCCGATGGCCGCGTCCTTCGTATCGGGGTTGGCCATCAGCGCGTCCCGGTACTCCTGCTCCGCCAGCTCGAGATCGCCGGCCTCCTCTGTGGCCTGCGCCTCTTCGGCGATGATCTCTGCCTCGTTGGGCAGGATCGAATCAACGAACCGATTGACCTCCTCCTCAGGGTAGGCACCCACGAATCCGGTCACCGCCTCCCCGTCGCGGAACGCCACGACCGTCGGGATGCTCTGGACTCCGAACGCCGACGCCACCGACGGATTGGCGTCCACATCGAGCTTGGCCAGAAGGAACGCGCCGTCTCGCTCTCCCGCCACCTTCTCCAAGATGGGTCCGAGCGTCTTGCACGGTCCGCACCACTCTGCCCAGAGGTCGACGATCACAGGCTTGGTCTTCGACCCCTGGATCACGACATCTTCGAAGTTCGCGTCTGTGACCTCGACGACATGTTGTTCGATAGCGCTCATCTGCGTGGGTGTCCTTCGCTCGCGGTGGCTCTAACTAGTGTGTGGCACAGGCCCGCGGGTGACAACGCCTGAAACATCGGAGATGTTCCGCCGTGGGCGATGGAACCGACGGAGCCTGAGCGCATTGAGGACGACCGACACACTGGACATGGCCATAGCCCCGGCGGCCAACATCGGACTCAACGCGCCCATCACGGCCAAGGGGATCATCACCACGTTGTAGGCGAAGGCCCAGAACAGGTTCTGCGTGATGATGCGGTAGGTCTTGCGTGCAAGCTCCACGGCGTCGGCCACGGCTCCGAGATCGTTCCCCAGCAACGTGACAGGGGCTGCGGCCATGGCGACGTCCGTTCCCGTTCCCATCGCCACTCCCAGGTCTGCCTGAGCGAGAGCCGGCGCATCGTTGATCCCGTCGCCGACGAAGATGACGTGCCGTCCATCCCCTTGCAGCCGGGCCACTTCCGCCACCTTGTCCTCGGGATACACCTCCGCGAGAACGTGCTCGATGCCAAGATCCCGAGCGATCGCCTCAGCCGTCGTTCGTCGATCGCCAGTGATCATCGTGGGATCGAGCCCCAGCAGACGAAGGCGCGTCACCGCATGACGCGCACCCGGCTTGATCTCATCCCGGAGTCCGATCAGACCAACGGGGATCTCGTCATTCCAGATCGCGAACGTCGTCAGCCCTCCGCGCGTGAGGCTCAGGACCTCATCGTCCATGCCGGGCGGGAGGCCGTCCGGTCGGCCGAGGCGCACCGTGGACCCTCCCACCATCGCGACGGCGCCGGCGCCGGGTTGGATGGAGTGCTCCGAAGCGGCGGGTATCTCCACGCCCCGTTCTCCCGCGGCCGCGACCACGGCGCGCGCGATGGGGTGTTCGGAGCCGCGCTCGGTCGCAGCCGCAAGCGCAAGCACCCCCCCCTCCTCGTGCCCGTTGACACCTACGACCTTGGTGACGGTCATCGTGCCGTTCGTGAGGGTCCCCGTCTTGTCTAAGAGCACCACATCCACGCGATGCGCGATCTCGAACACCTCGCCGCCTTTGAGCAAGATCCCGAGCTCCGCGGCCCGCCCCGTTCCAGCCATGATCGCGGCCGGGGTGGCAAGTCCGAGTGCGCACGGACACGCGATGAGGAGGACAGAGATCGCATGAAGCAGTGCGGTACTCAACGGGACCGAACTCAGGGCCAGCCATCCCACCGCCGTGGCGGCGGCGATCGCGAGCACCACCGGAACGAACACCGACGAGATCTTGTCGGCGAGCCGTTGCACAGGTGCCTTCGAGCCCTGCGCTTGCTCCAGCAGGCGAACGATCTGAGACAGCGCCGTGTTCCTGCCCACCTTAGAAACGAAGACCACCAACCGGCCATGACCGTTGATGGAGGCGCCCACGACCTCATCTCCCGGTCCTACGTCGACGGGCACCGATTCCCCGGTCAACAGGGAGAGGTCAACCCATGAGGTACCGGACTTCACCACGCCATCGGCAGGCACCTTCTCTCCCGGAAGGACCACAACATTCATGCCGGGAAGCACCTGGTCGATGGGGACCCTCCGCTCGGTGCCATCCGGTTCCTGCACGACGGCGTCCTTCGCACTCCGCTCGATCAGCGAACGGGAGGCATCGCCGGCCGTCCGTCGCGCCCGAGCCTCCAAGGTCTTTCCCAGCAGGATCAGCGTGATGATCACAGCGCCGGTATCGAAATAGTGTTCGACGCCACCGGTGGCCAGAGCGAACACGCTATAGCCGTACGCTGCCGCCGCACCGAGCGCGATCAACGTGTCCATGGTGGTCGTTCCGTGCCGGCCAGCTCGCATCGCGGAGCGGAAGAACGGCCATCCGGCCACCCAGACCACCGGCGTCGCGAGGATCCCTGCGACGATGCCGCTCCACCGCCTGCCCGGCATCAGGAACGTGAACACCAGGATGGGGACCGTGAGAACCGCCGCCATCGCCAGTCGGCGGGCGAACATCCGGGCTTCGTCTACGGCGGATACCCGATCCGTGTGGAGATGGGCTCCGTAGCCGGCACGTCCGACCGCATCGACCAGTGGGTCGGCGTCGGACAGGGTGCTGCGGACGGTCGCGGTCCGGGTGGCGAGGTTGACGTTGGCTTCATCGACCCCCGGGATGGCAACCAGCGCTTTCTCGATCCGCAGGACGCACGAGGCACACGTCATCCCCTCGATGTCGAGTGTGATCTGACGATCCGGCGCGATGCTCATCGCTCTGTCCTCACTTCGCCAG
>JAYVBZ010000150.1:0-5840 GCA_043750215.1 Actinomycetota bacterium | reverse complement strand
GCCGCGTTCGCGTTCCGAGCGCACGGCGATCCGGCAGCGGCGTGGGCGAGGACCTGGTCGCGTGTGTTCGGCGTGGCGTCGCTGGTGACCCCGGTTGTGCTCGGTATGTCGGCGGCCGCCATCGCCTCCGGGCGGATCAACGTGGCCGGCGGCTTCGTGACGAACGGGCTGGTGGACTCGTGGACGGGACCGCTCTCGTGGGCCGCAGGGGCGCTGGCCGTCGTCATCTGTGCGTACCTAGCCGCCACGTACCTGACCGTCGAGGCCGAGCAGCAGGGCGATGACCACCTGCGCGAACTGTTCCGATCGCGCGCGATCGCCTCGGGACTTGCGGCAGGGGTTCTGGCAGGGGTGGGATTGGCCGCCGTCCGCGCGGACGCACCGTACCTGTGGAACGGGATGATCCACCGAGGTTGGCCGTTCGTCGTGCTCTCGGGGGTGGGCGGGCTGATCTCACTGGGCGCGACGGTTCGCCGTCGTCCGGCGCTCGCGCGCGCCGGGGCGGCGGTCGCGGTGGCCTCGGTGGTCGCGGGCTGGGGAGTTGCGCAGTGGCCCTACCTCATCGTGCCGGATGTGAAGGCCGCGGACGTGGCCGCACCGATCGGATCGTTGCGCGCGATCACGGTGGGCTACGTCATCGGGGCGGCACTCTTGGTGCCCTCGCTCTATCTGCTACTCCGCGTGTTCAAGGGCTCGCGGAACGATGAACCTGGCGGTGCTGGCACCTGATGCCCACCGACCCACCCCACCGACCCGCTCCCACATAGTGAGATGGCATCCCACTATGTGGGATGGCCTCGCCGAGGCAGGGTTATCGCGCCCCGCGCCGCGTCAGCCAGAACTCCCAGCCGTCCAGCTCGGGAACCTCGAGGCCAAGCGCGCCCAAGGTCGAACAGATCTGCGTTCGATGATCGTTACCGTGGTGGATCGCCTGCAGCAGCAGCAGACCTTCAGCGTGTGCTGTTCGCGGGTACTCGTCCTTGTAGGCGTCGATGGTGGCGTCCAAAGTGCCGGCCTCCAACTGATCCAACGTGTCCCCCCACTGGGCGGCGTTGCGTTGGATATGGGATCGCAGGGCCGCGAGTTGGCGCGGCGCGTGATCTTCGGCGGGCGGAGGTGTGGGGGCATGCAGACGCACCAGGTAGCGGGAGTCCGCGTCGACCAGATGGTTCAGGGTGGTGACCATCGAGCCGTACGTGCCGGGGATCTCGGCGTCCAGGCGTTCGACGGGGAGTTCCTCGAGCGCGTCGATGAGCGCGATCGTCGCCCAGACGTGATGATCGAACATCGCCCGCAGCACATCGTGGGTCGAGGTCATATCAATGCGAGTGTCCGGCGTGGTCGTGACCAGCGTGAGCGTCGCCGGCACCCGCCGCGGCCACTCCGCCCGGCGCCATCGCCAGCGAGAGCGGCTTGCCCACCTTCGTCTTGGTGGCCCGGGTAACCGCGGTGGCAGCGCCGCGAAGCACGACGCTGGCTTCCGCCTCGGGATGGCTCACCACGATCGGGACACCTGAGTCGCCACCTGCCCGAAGGCTGGGCAGCAGCGGCACCTGGCCCATGAGCGGAACGCCCAGGGTGGAGGCGGCTTCTGCGCCGCCGCCGGTGCCGAAGATGTCGTCGCGTTCGCCGCAGTGGGGGCAGAGGTAGTAGCTCATATTCTCGATGACACCGATCGGGCGCAGGTTCGTTCGCTCGGCCATCTTGCCCGCTCGTTCCGCCACCTTCCGCGCGGCCTCTTGCGGGGTGGTCACCACCAGCATGGACGCACCGGGGATGAACGAGGCGAGGGAGATGCTCACGTCGCCCGTTCCCGGCGGGAGGTCGCACAGGAGGTAGTCCAGGTCGCCCCAGTAGACATCGCCCAGGAACTGCTCGATGGCCTTGTGCAGCATGGGTCCGCGCCAGATGACCGGTGTCTCTTCCGGCACGAAGAAGCCCATGGAGATGACCTTCACGCCGTGCCCTTCCAACGGAAGGATCATGTCGTTGAAACCGACGGGTTTGCCCGACACGCCGAGCATCCGCGGCACGCTGAACCCCCACACATCGGCGTCGAGTACGCCGACCCGATGACCTTCGGCCGCCAGAGCCGCGGCGATGTTCACGGTGACGGAGGACTTGCCAACCCCGCCTTTGCCGCTGGCGATGGCGATGATCGACGTGGTGTCGGGGAAGCTGATCTTCTGCGGAGCGGCCGGGGTCGCCGCTGTTGCCCCGGGCCCACGGAGCTTTGCTACCAGCTCGGCGCGCTGTTCCGGACTCATCGGTGTGAGCGGGACCTCGACCTTCTCGACGCCCTCCAGCGGACGAACCGCGGCGGTCACATCCTGGGTGATCCGGTCCTTCAGCGGGCATCCCTCGATCGTGATGAGCACGGCCACTCGGACGGTGCTTCCATCGATCGTGATGCCTTCGAGCATCCCTATGTCCTCGATCGGACGACCGATCTCGGGGTCCAACACGCTTCGGAGCGCTTCGCGTACTTGCGGTTCGGTGACCATCGGGGAACCCTCCGGTAGAGTCTGGTTCGCACGGTGAACGCCGTGGAAATGCATGATAGCCGCCCCACAGGGGAACGATGTCTGAACCCACCCGGCTCGAGGTTCACAAGGCCCTGGCCGACGACACTCGATACCACCTCTACCGCTACCTCCGATTGTCGGGACGGCCGGTCGCGGTGCGAGAACTGTCCACGCGTCTGTCCCTGCATCCGAACACCCTCCGGCCACACCTGCGGCGTTTGGAAGAGGTCGGATTGGTCTCCAGTGAAACCCGCAAGGGGATCGGCGTGGGACGTCCGCAGACGGTGTACTCGGCTATCAACAGCGATGATCACGCCGGGCGGGACTATCGGCTGCTGGCGGAGATCCTCACCCCATTGGTTTCGGGTGTTCGAAAGCACGAACGCGCCCACGAGCTGGCCAACGAATGGGGCGCGTATCTGGTCGCGCGGAGCGCCGCCAAACCTGCGGCCCGCCGGGCGCCCGGTCCGGACCTAGCCGCGCTTCAGGAGGCGATGGCCGAAGCAGGATTCGATCCGCGGTTCCGTCGACGAAGCGCTCGAACCGTAGATATCACGCTGCGCGCCTGTCCGTTCCAAGATCTGGGCGCGGAGCAGGCAGATCTGATCTGCGGGATCCACCGTGGCCTCTTGGAGGGCATCTTGGGGGCATCACGCCCTGCCCTGGTTCTCACCACGTTCGAACCCGATCCCACCGGGGCATGCCGGGCCTCGGCAGCGGTGACCGGGCGCTGACCCCCACGTACGTAGCCCAGATTCCTGGGCTACGTACTGAAGTCGGGCGGTCCACCGGCCGATGAGACTAGGGACGCCCGGCGGCGTGCCGCCGCCGGGCCGACTGCTAGCGCTCTGACCTGTGAAGGGATCTCGTAGATGGAGAAGTCGCCGATCGTTGCTGAGTTTGACGGCTGGTTGAAGCAACTGATCGGTGGCGAGGGCTCGGACCTGCACGTCAAGGTGGGGTCGGCTCCGATGATCCGCCTCCCGGGCGGGTTGGTGCGGCTTACCCGTGATCCGCTCATGCCCGACGACACCAAGCAGATCGCCGAAGGCATCATCCCCGAGGACCGTAAACAGAAGTTCGCGGACCTGGGTGAAATCGACTTCGCGTACTCCTTGCCAGACATCGGCCGGTTCCGCGTGAACGTGTTCCGTCAGCGTGGTTCCATCAGTATGGTGCTTCGGAAGCTCCGGTTCGGTGGGCCGTCGTTCGAGGAGGTCGGCCTGCCGGAAGCTGTCCGTAACATCGCCGACGAACATCGCGGACTGGTGCTGGTCACCGGGCCGACGGGGTCGGGAAAGACAACGACCTTGGCCGCCATGATCGACTACATCAACAAGACGAAGGCTGTACACATCGTTACGGTCGAGGACCCCATCGAGGTTCTCCACAAGGACCACATCGCGTCGATCAACCAACGCGAGATCGGCAACGACACGATGGACTTCCTGGCGGCGCTCCGCGCAGCCCTGCGTCAGGACCCCGACGTGATCCTCATCGGCGAGATGCGGGACACCGATACGGTCCGTGCCGCGATCGCGGCCGCGGAGACCGGTCACCTGGTCCTGTCGACGCTGCACACCGTGGACGCAACGGAGACGGTGAACCGCGTGATCGACTTCTTCCCGCCGTATCAGCAGAAGCAGGTACGCCTGGCGCTTGCCGGGACCCTGCGGGGCATCATCTGCCAGCGCCTGATCCCGACCATCGACGGCGGCCGGACACCCGGCCTTGAGATCCTCATCAACAACGGTCGCGTCGCCGAGCGCATCACGGACCCCGAGCGGACCCACGAACTCAAGGAAGTCATCGAAGAGGGCGGCTTCTACGGCATGGTTACGTTCGACCAATCGATCCTGGAACTGGTGAAGGACAACAAGATCTCCGTGGAAGAGGCGATGAAGGCCGTGACCAACCAGCATGACTTCCTGCTGGCCATGCAACAGGCCGGCCTCTCCGTCCCCGTCTAGCCGGCGTCGTCTGACTTGCCGCCCGTCAGTGCGGTGAAGGCGCCGACCAAGCCGGACAGCTCCATGGGGACCACGATCTTCGACGAAGGCGAGCTACCGATGGACTTCAGCGCATCCAGATACTGGAGGTTCATCGTCTTCTGATCGACGATGCTGGCGGTCTCGTAGATCTTCGCCAGGGCCAGCGCGAACCCTTCCGCGCGAAGGATCGCGGATTGCCGATCACCCTCGGCGTTCAGGATCGCCGCCTGCTTCGCGCCCTCGGCGTTCAGGACCGCCGCCTGCTTGCTGCCTTCTGCCACGGTGATCGAGGCCGACTTCGACCCCTCGGCCTCCGTGACCACCGCACGCCGCGTTCGTTCGGCGGACATCTGGCGGGTCATGGCTTCCTGCACGGCCGGAGGCGGGATGATCTCGCGGATCTCGACATTCGTGACCTTCACGCCCCAACGCTCGGTCACCTCGTCCAGCTTCGTGCGGAGGATCTCGTTCATGCTCTCGCGCTTGGCCAGCACGTCGTCAAGGGACATGTCACCAACCACCGAACGGAGCGTGGTCGCGGCGACGTTCTGCGCGGCTCCCTCGAAGTTGCCGACGGCCACCACCGACGCCTGCGGATCGATGACCTTCGTGAACACGATGAAGTCGATGGAGATAGACGCGTTGTCCTCGGTGATAGCCGTCTGGTGTGGGATCTCCAGATAGCGCTCTCTCAGGTCCACAAGGACGGCCTTGTCGATGAACGGGATCAGGAGGATCAGGCCGGGACCTTTCGTCGCCAGCAGGCGACCAAGTCTGAACACCACCAACCGCTGATATTCGCGGACGATCCGGATGGCGTTGGCCAGGAAGATCACCACCAGGACCACGACGACCACGGGAGCGATCAGGTATGGATTCACGCGTTCCTCCCCTCGGGAGCCAGCGGCAAACCGCCGGCCGAGCCGTGCCCGTCATGAACCGGTTCGACGGTGAGCACGAGCCCGTCGAGCGCGGTGACCTTGATCTTCGAACCGGGAGCGATCGGGCCGCTGGCCCGGGCGTTCCACTCCTCCGACGCTACGCGAACCACACCCGTTGGTCCAAGTCCTCCGGCAAGCACGACGCCCACCATCCCAACCGTCGCCTGACCGGGTGCAAGCGCCGGGGGCATGTGCCGTAAGCCCACCAGCTTCGACAGAACGAATGTGAAGGATCCAGCGACCATGGCGCCGACGGCGATGAGCACGGCGGGCGAGACCCGCACGCCTCCCGACCCGTTGTAGAGCAAGAGTCCTCCCGCGATGAGACACGCGAGTCCGATGCCGGTGAGTGCGCCGTGGGTCGGGGTTTTCACCTCGATGAT
>JAYVBZ010000149.1:0-4445 GCA_043750215.1 Actinomycetota bacterium | reverse complement strand
CGGCCACCAGGGGTGAGCGCGGCCTTCTTCTTCCGCCGGAGTTCTTCGACGCGGTCTTCTACCGTGATCGTGGGCTCGTCGGCTGAGGCTTTGGATGTCTTGGCCATGCGGGGCAGTCTAGCCGGGCGGGCAGGGGGAGGGGTTACACGTCCACTCGCCCGCCCGCCCTCCAGTAGCTACCGTGGTCGCGGTCCATGAACCCCTCATCGACCAGGTATCGACGGATGGCTGCGTAGTCATTGAAGAAGGCGCCAACGAGTACGTTGACCTCCTTCTCGTCGTAGTGCCGCCCCGGTTCGAACTCCGAGGCGATCCGTTCCAAGACGATGTGTCGCTTCGAAGCCTTCGTCGGGATCTCCGTGAGCCGGCCGTTGCGGAAGAAGGTCCGCAGGACTACCTCCTCGTCGTCGTTGGCAGCACCCAGCGCGAGTCCGGCCTCGCGGGGCGGACCCACTTGCTCGGCCGCCCACCGCAGGGTTTCTGGATCCAGCCGATACCGTTTCGTGTCCGGATCGAACCGGACCACGCCCGCGTTCACCAAGCGGTTCAGGTGCTTGTGAACCCGGCGGAACTCGAACCCGAGCTCGATGGCAAGGACCGAAGCTGCGGCGTCGCCCTGGGCCAGCGAACCGGCGATCGCGAGGCGCTCCGGGTCCGCCAAGGCACGCAAGATCTGGTCGGGGGTCTCTGACATGTCGGTGTCTCCGCCTACCATCCTGCCATGGAGTTGACCCAGCCCAACGCGCCCATCCCGCTCTCCGACCCCCAGCGGCGAACCATGGATGGGTTGATCGGTGCGGGTCAGCCGCGCCCGACCTTTCCCTCGGACCTGCCCCAGCGCCTCCGCGACCGCATCGAGGAAGCTGTGCGCGGTGTTGAGCTGGCAGAACAGCTCTGGCTGGGTAAGGACAAGCTGACGGCCCTATCGACCTGCGAGGGGTCGTTCGCTGCGAAGATCCTGGGAGAGGCAGAGCCGTTCGAGCACTCGGTGAAGACGGCGGCGGGCGTCCTCCAGCACAAAGCCATCGAGGTCGAGGTTGGTGCGCGCCGATCGGTCGGTCCGGTGGAGGCCGTGGACATCGCCGTGGACCGCTTGGCGACCAAAGAGGAGCGCTTCGCCGACTACTGGCGTGGACTCAGCCAGGCCGAACAGGACGAGATCACGTCGGAGGCCTCGCGCCGGGTGACTCAGTTCCAAGGTTCCTTCCCTCCCCTGCGCGAACTGCGACGAGACCTAGCCCCCGTCGCGGAGATGAGCGCCCGAGCCGAGCTGTCGGGCGGTGATCTGGTGTTATCGGGCCGGATCGACCTTGTTCTCGGTGTGCAGGATCGGATAGATCCAACTCGAGCCACCCGCCTGGTGTTGGATCTGAAGACAGGTGGGGCATACCCCTCCTACGCCGAAGACAACCGGTTCTACGCGTTGCTCCTCACACTTCGATTCGGCGTGCCCCCGTACCGCGTGGCGTCGTTGTTCTTGGAGAGTGGCGAATGGCAGGCCGAGGACGTGACGGAGCGATCGCTGTTCCATGCGGCCGACCGAGTGATCGAGGCCGTCCGAGCATCGGCCGCGCTCTTGAGCGGTCGGGAGCCTGCCCTCACGCCCGGTCACTACTGCGGCTGGTGTCCGCGAGCCACGACCTGTCCGTCCGCCGAACTACCCGCCGGATAACCTCGGTGTTCGGGTCGTCTGCGGATACCCTTGAGGGGCTGCTGCTCACAGAGGGGCAGCTGCCGGAGCCAACGGTCAGACAGCGGAGGAGGCGTCATGGGGAGGATCTCACGCGGATTCCGGCTGGCGAAGGCCAGTTGGGGCGTCGTCAAAGCTGACAAAGAACTTCTCTGGCTCCCGGTCGTCTCGATCCTCTGCTCGGTCGTGGTCGTCGCAGTGTTCGCTGCGGGCGCCTTCGGGATCGGCATCCCTGGGCGGGGGCAGAGGCCTAGCCACGCTCTCTACCTGCTCGGTTTCGCCATGTATGTTGCGCTCTCGTTCGTCACTATCTTCTTCAACGCTGCGCTGGTCGCCATCGCCATGAAGCGTTTGAAGGGTGAGCCGGCGACACTGTCCGACGGATTGGCCGCGGCTCGCGCGCACTTGGGTCCGATCTTCGTGTGGGCGGTTGTGAACGCCACCGTCGGCATGGTGTTTCGCTTCATCCAGGAGAAGGCCGGGATCTTCGGTCGGATCTTGGGCGCCATCGGCGCCATCGCGTGGAGCATCCTGACGTTCTTCGTGGTGCCCGTGCTTATCTTCGAAGACGCTGGGGTTTCCGACGCCATCAAACGTTCCGGTCGTATCTTCAAAGAGCGGTGGGGCGAGCAGTTGGTGGGCAACGCCGCCATCGGAATCGCGGTGATGCTCGTGGGCATCCCGGTCCTCATCGTCAGCGGCCTGATCGCCGCCGCCTCTCCCGCTGTAGGCGTCATCGTCTTCGTTCTGGCGTTCGTGGTCCTGGCCGCGGTGTCGACCGCGCTATCCGCGGTGTTCAACACCGCTCTCTACCGGTTCGCGACGACCGGCGACGCGTCGGGGGCGTTCAGTCCAGACGATCTCGCGGGATCCTTCAAGCCGAGGAAGGGCGCCGCGCCCACCGCAACGCAACTGGGATGGACTGTGCCTACGTCTACGCCGCAGGCTGTCGCCGGCGAGCCACCTCCTCGACCTGACGGGCCGAACAACGGATGGGCGTGACGGATCAGCAAGGGCAGAAGCTGGCCGTGGCCCTCGCGGGCGCCGGGCTGGTCGAAGATGGCATGTCGGTTGGCCTTGGGACAGGTTCCACCGTGGAGCTGCTTCTGCCGGCGCTCGCCGAGCGCGGTCTCTCCCTACGATGCGTAGCGACCTCGCCTCGGACGGCGGAGGCCGCGCGCGCACTGGGGTTGATCATCGAACCGTTCGAAGGCATCGAACGGCTGGACATCGCGATCGATGGCGCCGACCAGGTGGCGCCCGACGGCTGGTTGGTGAAGGGCGGCGGCGCCGCACACACTCGAGAGAAGCTCATCGAGGCTGCCGCCGACCGATTCGTGGTCATGGTCGACGAGTCGAAGCTCGTGGCAGCGATCGTCCCGCCGATACCGTTGGAGCTCATGGCGTTCGGTATCTCCTCGGTGCTGCGAGCATTGGCTCCCAGCGCGATCCGCGACGTACCTCATAGCCCTGACGGCGGGATCATCGCCGACTTCCGCGGCGCTGTCGGTGATCCCGCGGCGCTTGCCTCTCGTTTCGACGCCACTCCGGGCTTGGTCGAACACGGACTGTTTCCCCCGGCCATGGTCAGCGAGATCTTGATCGGTCACGCCGACGGCTCGGTGGAGCGGCGCGAAGCATAGTCCTCACGTGGGCTTTGCTAGGGTTGCCGTCGTTCGCAGCATGACCCGTCCGAGGATGCGAAAAGGGTGAGATACGTGGCAAAGGACCTGTACGAGATTGGCGAGCTTCCCCCCATAGGTGAGGTGCCCGCGAAGATGCATGCCCAGTTGGTGCGCCCGGACCGGTTCGGTGAGCCGGAGACGGCTATCCAAGACGAAGTGATCGACATCCCCCAACTCGGCCCGCGTGATGCCCTGGTGGCCGTGATGGCCGCGGGCGTGAACTTCAACAACGTGTGGGCTGCTCGTGGGATCCCCGTGGACGTGACCAAGGGGCAGGCCCGTTGGGGCGAGCCGACCGACTTCCACATCGTTGGGTCAGACGCGTCCGGCATCGTGTACGCAGTGGGAGCAGAGGTCACCAACGTGGCCATCGGGGACCACGTGATCGTGCATGCGGGCCAATGGGATCACGACGACCCCTGGGTCTTGGCAGGTAAGGACCCCGGGCTGGCGGGGAGCTTCCGCGTGTGGGGCTATGACTCCTGCTGGGGGTCGTTCGCGCAGTTCACGAAGGTGCAGGCGCATCAGTGTCTCCCGAAGGCCGACCACCTCAGCTGGGAGGAAGCGGCCGCACCCACGCTGACCGGCTCCACCGCGTACCGCATGCTCCACGGTTGGCCGCCGCACACCGTTGAGCCCGGCGACGTCGTCCTGGTCTGGGGTGGCTCAGGTGGGCTCGGCTCTCTGGCCATCCAACTGGTGACCCATGCGGGCGGGCGCGCCGTCGCCGTGGTGAGCTCCCAGGAGAAGGGCGAGTTCTGCAAGTCCCTGGGGGCGGTCGGCTACATCAACCGCAAAGACTTCAGCCACTGGGGCGTCCCTCCGGCGTGGGACAGCGCCGAGTGGAAGGACTGGTTCGGCGGCGCGAAAGCGTTCGGAAAGGCGATCTGGGAAGCGCTCGGGGAGAAGACCAGTCCCCGCATCGTCTTCGAACACCCCGGGCAGGACACCATCCCCACGTCGATCTTCGTTGCCGATCGCGGCGGCATGGTCGTCATCTGCGCCGGCACCAGCGGTTACGACACCATGGTTGACGTCCGCTACCTCTGGTACATGCAGAAGCGCTACCA
>JAYVBZ010000148.1:0-3084 GCA_043750215.1 Actinomycetota bacterium | reverse complement strand
TGTTCGCGGCAGTCCAGAGGTTGACGGCCCAGGGCATCGCCATCATCTACATCTCGCATCATCTCCAAGAGGTACTCCAGATCTGCGACTACGTCACGGTCTTGCGGGACGGCGACGTGACGATGGCGGCGCCCACCGCGACCCTCTCGATCGGTGCGATGATCACCTCGATGCTCGGCCACAACCTCGAACGAGAGCTGGTCTGGCAGGGCCGAGACCAGGATGCCCACGCCAAGCCGCTGCTCCGAGTCCATGACTTGACGACCAGCCGCATCCACAACGTGACGTTCGATCTCCATCCCGGAGAGATCGTGGGAATCGCCGGACTTCTGGGCAGTGGTCGAACGGAGCTCCTTCGGATCCTCTTTGGGATCGACAAGCCCGACAGCGGGTCCATCGAGTTGGCCGGTCGCATGGTGGCCTTTGGCTCACCCAGCGACGCGCTCCGGGCCGGGATCGCGCTCGTTCCCGAGGATCGCCGACGAACGGGATTTATCGGCGATCACGGGGTCAGGACCAACATCCTGATGGGCACCTGGGATCGGATCAGTCGATTCGGCTTCGTTCGCGACCGGATCGGACGGCTGATCGCAGAGGGCTTCGTCGATCGGCTTCGGATCCGTACGCCCAACCTCGAACAGCAGGTTGCCCGCCTATCCGGCGGCAACCAGCAGAAGGTCGTCGTTGCCAAGAACCTAGCCATCCGCCCCAAGGTGCTCCTGCTGGACGATCCGACCGTAGGGATCGATGTACGATCGAAGGCCGATATCCTCGACGAGGCACGGACGCTGGCCGGTGAGGGAAACGCGATCATCCTGGTCTCGTCCGAGCTGAGCGAGCTGAGTGCCCTGTGCGACCGGGTCATGGTCCTGCGAGAGGGCACGATCACGGGCTGGCTTGATCGGCATCGCGGCGACGATATCTCCGAAGCCGCTCTGGCGCACACGATCCAGGTCGCCTTGTGACACCGAAAGGATCCGGCCGCACCGGCCCCCTCATCGCCGCGTCACTCATGTGCGCGCGGCTCGACCGACTCGGGGAGGAGGTGGTGCACCTTGACGCCGCAGGCATCGATGCCTTTCACATCGACGTGATGGATGGACACTTCGTGCCCAACCTGGCCCTAGGCGCGGCTACCGTTCGTGCCATCCGACCGCTCACGACATCGCCGATTCACGTCCACCTCATGGTCGACTCGCCCGAGGCGTACCTCGCCGAGCTTGCCTCGGCCGGTACGGACGTGGTGTTCTTCCATCTCGAGGCAACCCGTCACCCACTCCGGGTGGCCGCTTCGGCCGCGGACCGCGGACTGACTCCGGGTCTGGCGATCAGCCCATCGACACCCATCCCGGAGCTCAGGGAGTTGCTGGATCTGCCGCACCTGATGCTCATGGCGGTTGAGCCTGGCTTCGCTGGTGGGGGGTGGGTTCCCTCGTCGGAGGCCCGCGTCCGCGAGCTCCGGACCCGGGCAGGAGCTCGAACGGAGATCCACGTCGACGGTCATGTCGACGCGCAAACCGTTTCGGCATGGTGGGCGGCCGGAGCGACCTGGTTCGTTGGTGGATCGACCGGACTGTTCACTGGACCTGACGCGGACTTCCGCACCGGACTGAAGGTGCTGCGAAGTCGGGCTCACCGCGGGCACGGGGATTGACGACATTGATATGATGTCATAACAAGTGTGCGGAACTGAGCAGAGACGCCGATCCAGGTCGGCGACTATTGCGGTAACCGCAACTACTTTGGAGGAGAACCGGGATGCGTGTTCGAAGAACAGTCGTACTACTCGTCTCGCTTGCCGTGGTGCTAGCTGCGTGCAGCAGTGGAGCGTCTGTATCACCCGCAGCGTCCGGTTCGGCACCCGCCCCGTCGGGCGCGGCACCCGCCCCGTCGGGCGCGGCACCCGCCGGACCCACGACCATCACATTCCTTACGCCGCCATGGGCCGTGGTCGACGAAGCCGCGCTGACGGCCTGGACGGCCAAGACCGGAATCACCGTCCAGACGATCAGTGTCCCGAATGAGCAGGTCTATCAGAAGGTCGGCCTCTCGCTAGCGTCCCAGCAGTCCCCGGCTGATGTCATCTTCACCTCCGAGGAAGGCCCGTCCTTTATCGTCTCGGCAGGGGCGCTCGAGCCGCTCGATGCGTACATCGCTCGAGACGCTACCGCGGTCAACGCTAGCGATATCGCCCGCCTCGACTTCTGGAATCGGGGTGGCCACCAGTACGGACTGACTGCATACCAGCAGTTCGTCCTGCTCGACTACAACTCCAAGAAGTTCGCCGCCGCCGGGCTCAAGGACGCGCCGACGACGTGGGACCAGTTCCTCGCCGATGCCGAGACGCTGAAGTCCACGGGGGCCGACCCGCACCCGATCGCGTTCGCGGGAACGTCGTGGGCCTGGTACCTGATGTCACTGTCGATGGGTGACCAGCTCTTCGACGATCAGCTGCAACCTACCTTCAATGCCGCGGGTTCGCCCGCTCGGAAGGCCATGCAGATGTTCGTAAAGATGTACCGGGACGGCTTGATCAGCCCCGACCAGCTCAACGCACGAGACCCTCATGCGGTCTTCGGCGGCGGCGTTGGCACACTTCATCAGTCGTGGATCGGGGCCGACGCGGTCTGGAACAACCCAAAGAATTCGAAGCAGGCCCCGGACGTGCGCTACATGATGGTCCCCGAGCAGCATTGGACCTGGGCGTTTGATGCCTCGATCGGGATCGGCAAGTACTCCAAGAACAAGGATGCCGCCTGGGAATTCATCAAGTATTACTTGGCCTCGGAAAACCAGTTGCACATCTACAACACCTTCGGGCTGTTCCCCGCAAGGCTGTCCGTGGTCAAGGCACTCACGGATGCGGGCAAGATCCTGCAGCCTGAGATCCAGAACGAGATGGGGAAGTACGTCAAGTATCTACCTCGATTCGAGAAGTACTGGGGGCAGTGGGACTCGTTTGTGACCGAGACCGTGCGGCAGGCACTTCAGGGTCAGATCACCAGTGACCAGGCGATCGATCAGATCGCTGCGAAATGGGCTGAACTCAAAGGTAGCTGAGCCGAACCTGTAGCGACGGACGTG
>JAYVBZ010000147.1:0-3473 GCA_043750215.1 Actinomycetota bacterium | reverse complement strand
CGCAAGCAGGATCCGGCGTTCCTGTTGTTCACGCTCTACACCGCGGTCGTCGGTTCCCTCACCGAAGCCAGCGTCTTGAACGCGATGGTTGGGCCCGGGAAGAGCCGAGCGTCGCTCCGGCGCCGCGAGAAAGAAGTAGTCGGCTTCGTCCGCGCTGCGATGCAGCCGGTGGAGGGGTAGAAGGACTTCGGCCGGCCGCGCGGCTGGTTGCAGGGACACGCATCGGCGCGTACGCTCCGCGAGACGACTGATCCCATGGCCGGGAGCAAGCAGTGCGAATGCCATACATCGTTGGTGCAGGCCTACTCGTGTTCTCGATGGCCTTCGCCAGCCCCGGCAGCACGGCTCAGGTCAACGCGGAACCCTGGCGGCCTGAGTTCGCCCCACCTTCTCCGGTGCAGCTGATCTCCGGAACGTCTCCGCCAAGTCGCCACGTGATCTCGTCAGTCGGACCGGTGCAGATCGTGTCGGCTTCGTTCGCGTTCGCGGTTTCCTCGCGGTGCCGGGTGCAGCCGTGGAGCTGTGCGGCGAAACTGCTGGTGACGAGCGATCTGGGGCGACACTGGCGCGACATCACCCCGCCGACCTTCTCATCGGGGATCGCGAT
Organism: Actinomycetota bacterium; assembly: GCA_043750215.1. Classification (GTDB taxonomy): domain Bacteria; phylum Actinomycetota; class UBA4738; order UBA4738; family HRBIN12; genus JANXVR01. Next base: position 2,866 of record JAYVBZ010000147.1, on the reverse strand, counting down.
CACGGATGTCGACTTCGTTGATCCGATGCATGGCTGGGCCATGGGGTATTCGTGCAACGCACAGAGTCGCAACGCGATCTGGCGGACCGTGGATGGGGGCGTGACCTGGTCATCTCTGGGTGTGCCACCTGTAAGTTGTGCGGACGCCAGCGGGCACTCATTGGATCTCCTGACCGCGACGTCCGGATGGATGGCCTCTTGGGATCGTGGCAGTGCCGGCGCTCTCGTATCGACGGCTGCAGAGGCCTCCTGGTCGCGGGGTCCTCGGCTCCCGGTCCCCGGAGATATCAGCTTCATCAGCCCAAAGGTCGGCTTCCTCGTTGGCTTCCCCGAGAGTCCGAAGCTCTACCGGACCACGGATGCCGGCGTGTCCTGGCATCTATTGCATCTGGGGTTGCCGAGCACAGGAACACCGTGGCGGCGCGTGATGTCGCTTCCTACCTTCTTCAGCCGTGAACGCGGCATCGAGCCCATCGACCTCAGCCAATTCGGCGGCAGCCCCCCCGAGGTGGTGTTCGACACCACCACGGACGGAGGTCGCACCTGGTCCCTCGGCACCGTGTTCCATCCGCGGGCCGGTCGCCTCGGGTCGTCCTGGATCTCTCGGACGTCGATCTCCTCACCGACCACCTGGTGGGTGTCGATCGGGAAGCCGACGTCGGTGTATGTGACGAGAGATGCCGGCAAAAACTGGTGGGTCTCGAAGCGGCGGTTCCCGGGCACCGGAGATGTCTACGCGTTCGGCGACAGGCGTGCTTGGCTCGTCAGCGGGAATGGTGACGCGTCCGCGCTCTACCTCACCACGAACGGTGGACGCTCATGGCGCCACCTCCACCCTTAGCGCCGCGGGCGCCGCGGCGGTCTCCTTAGCCGCGCACGAAGTCTCGCGGGGCGGAACTGGTCAGGGATGGTCTTGGCGCCTTCGTGGACGCTTCAGGATGTGGCGTCGAATGCCGATACCTCGTGGCATGAGTAGACGGCGAGGTCTCTGGTTGCTGGGTCTCGTCGGATGATCCTGGCCTACGGAGTCGCCGTCGCCGTTCACCACTCCGCAGTTGCGACGTATGCCTCTTGCCAGGGGATGTTTAGCCCGGTGCGCTGGTTCCAGAATGGCTGTGCCGTGTCACTCCCCGCCCGGCTTCTGGCGATCGTCATTGGCACGGGTTGGTTCGCGGCTTGCGCATGTCTTGCCGAGCGGGGGCGTTGGCCGGACCGGAGTAGCCCGGCGGGCGCAGTTTCGGAAGTCGCGTGAGCAAAGGACGCACGCAGGGGGCTCGCCACCACCCGCGACGGCTGACGCTCCTTACGAATAGAACTCGACGATGAGGCGCTCCTCCACCTCGACCGGGAGCGGGACTTCGGTGCGTTCTGGCAGGCGCGACAGCGTCCCTGAGACCTCGGACTTGTTCCGGTAGAGGTAGGCAGGCGGGTCGGGCGTGATCTCCAGCGCTTCACGAACCGCGATGAAGTCGCGGGCCTTCGTGGTCAGCGCGACCGTCTGGCCGGGTTTCACCCGTGCGCTGGGCACGTTCAAGCGCTTGTCGTCCAGAAGCACGTGGCCGTGGCTGACCAGTTGGCGCGCCTGACGGTTGGTCAACGCGAAGCCCAGGCGCAGGCACACGGTGTCCAGGCGCGTCTCGAGGTATTGGATCATCTCTTCGCCCGTGACGCCCTTGGAGCGCGAGGCCTTGTCGTAGTAGCCGCGCATCTGCGCTTCGGAGACGCCGTAGATGTGACGAAGCTTCTGCTTCTCCACCAAGCGCGTCTGGTACTCCGAGATGCGCTTGCGGCCGCGGCCATGCATGCCGGGCGGGTAGGGGCGCTTGTTCGACGGGCAGTTGGGGCGGCCGCAGAGGGCGGCTCCCACGCGACGGCACGTGCGGTGCTTGGGACCGATCTTATCCATGGTGCGAACTCCATCCGCGACCCTCTACGATTCCGGGTGCTTCCGCTGGTCAGGGCGCCGGGTCGTAGACCCCTGACCGTGTAGTCGGCTCGCAGAACGGCGAAGAACTGCGGAAGCTCGTGCCCTTGCTGCCCACCGAATGTACCAGCCGGACCTATTGACCTGCAGCGATGGGCCGCCAACGCGCCGATAGGCTAGGTGGATGTCGTCCGAACGCGATCGAGCGGTTGGGTCTGTGATGGGCCTCGCGGTCGGGGATGCGCTGGGGGCGCCCACCCGGTTCCGACGGGCGCACGAGGTCACGGCCACCGCGCTCACCCCTGCATCGACGGGGACCGCGGCCACCGCGATGGCTCGGAACCTCTGGCTCTCCCTCACTGCAACGGGTGGCGACCTTGACACCGGCGACGTGCTGGCCCGCCACCTCGGGTGGTTCGAGACGTCGCCGCCGGACCTCGACACCCTCACCCGCCGGGTCCTGACCTGGGCCGTGGAAGGCGTTCCGGACCCCGCCCACCGCTATCTGCAAGAACGTGGTCCCGAACTCGGTGCCGGGAACGCTTCGGTCGGCTATTGTGCCCCGCTCGGTGTCGCGTACGCGCACCGACCGGACGCGTTGACCGAAGCCGCCCCCGCCCTCTCCTCCATCACCCACTGGGACGAGCGCTGCCGAACCGCGTGTCTCGCCGTGGCCCTCACCACCGCGGCGCTGGTCCGAGGTGAGCCGGCCGAACGGTCCGTTCGGGCGGCGTTGGCGGCGATCGAGCATCGCGTTGGCGGCGAAGAACTCGAGTACCTGGTGGGTGGCGCGGGTATCGGGCGTCCCATCGACGGACCCGACAGGGAGTTCGTCTTCTTCGCGGCAGGGGCGGCACTCCGCGTGGCGGGTGAAGCGCAAGGGTTCGAACGGGGCCTGCGATCCACGGTCGAGCTGGGTGGCGACACCAGCACGAACGCGGC
>JAYVBZ010000146.1:0-5923 GCA_043750215.1 Actinomycetota bacterium | reverse complement strand
CTGGGCGATGCGGTCCTTCAAGAGGTACGCGAGACCACTGTGACCACCGCCGAGTAGCGCCAGCGCGTAGGCCTCGTCATCGTGGGCGGAAAGGACGACGACTCCGGTGTCGGGATGCATGGACCGGATGGCGTGCGCACAATCGATCCCTTCCAGCTGAAATGAGGGCGGCATCTTGATGTCTGTGACGACTACGTCGGGCAGGTGCTCTTCGGCGGTCTCCATGAGGGAGGGTGCGTCGGCAGCCACCCCGACCACGTCGATGTCCTCGTAGGAGTTGAGCAACGCTCGAACGCCCTCGCGCACGAGGACGTTGTCTTCGCCCAGGACTACCCTGATGATGCTCACGCTGCCGGTCGCCTCCCGCACCTGTGTACCATCCGCGCATGATCCGCGTGGTGTTCGCCGAGGATAACTATCTGGTCCGAGAGGGTACGGCAGCGCTGCTCGAGAGCGTCCAGGAGATCGAGTTGGTGGCGATGGCCACGGACCGCGACGAGCTCCTTGCCGCCGTTGCCCGGCACCAACCCGATGCGGTTCTCACGGATATCCGGATGCCCCCCACCGGCACGAACGAGGGCATCGACGCCGCGAAACAGATCCGGGCCGAGCACCCACAGATCGGCGTCGTCGTCCTCAGCCAGTTCGTCGAGGAGGAGTACGCCTACGACCTGCTGAAGGACGGGGCTGCCGGCCTCGGCTACCTCCTGAAGGAGCGCGTGGCCGACGTCGACGAGCTGGTCAGGGCCCTGGAAGAAGTGAGCCGAGGCGGGAGCGTCCTTGACCCGAAGGTCGTGGAGGCGCTGGTTGCTGCCAAGGACCGGATGGCCTCCAGTCCCCTCGCCTCCCTCACAGACCGCGAGCGTGAGGTCCTTTCCCACATGGCTCAAGGACAGAACAACGCCGCCATCGCGAAGGCGCTCTTCCTTACCGAACGCGCGGTGGAGAAGCACATCAACTCCTTGTTCCACAAGCTGGGGCTGACCGAAGAACCCGACGTGCACCGCCGGGTCATGGCGGTGCTCGCCTTCCTGCGCGGGACCGACCAAGCCTAAGCTCGGTTCCGTCACGCTCGGCTTCACTGCGCTCGCCGTGTGTCCACGATGAAGACGCTGCACGGCGCGTGTCGCAAGACCAGCGTGGGAACGGCGTCCCGGACTTGCCAGCGTGAGCCGTGCACGCCGCGGTTGCCCAGCACGATCGTTTCGGCCCGAACCTCGGCCGCGATCTCGACCAGCAACTCAGCCGGATCGCCGCGTTCGACACGGGTCTTGACGGTCAGGTCGGGGTAACGCGCGGCCAGCTTGGCCAGGTGCGAGCTGGGATCTGGGGCACGGTCCGGGTCGACAGCGCGGCGTTCATCGCCCTCGCGCTCCACATAGAGGACAAGTAGCTCGGCGCCTCGGTCGCGCGCGAGTCTTGCAGCATCGTCCACGGCCATGTCCGCCGCGGCGGTGGTATCGGTTCCGGTGAGGATGGTCGCCATCTGAGGTTCCTCCTTCTTCGTTACCTCGGACGCTACGCCCACCAGCGCTGCGGACGAACCCGGCCCGCACCACGGTTATCGGGGGGTGCCTGCACCCCTCCGAAGGTGGCGTTCTCCCCCTATCCCGAGGCCTGTTGGAAGTGCGACCATCCGTGTCATATGGAGAAGTCTGTGGTGGGCAAGACCGTCGAACGCCGCCCGACGCGGCCCTGGACCGCCACCCTAGCCTGGTCGATCTGCGTGCTGGCCGTCGCGGGTGCGGTGGTGTTCGTGGTCCTGGAGGTTACGCGGGGGTCGTCCTCGGTCGGGGAGCAGCTCCTGTCCAGCGGGCAGCAGGCGTTCGGCGCGATCGCTTTCGCGGTCGTGGGGGCACTGATCGTCTCGCGCGGGCGGGGCAACACGATCGGCTGGTTGTTCTTGCTGGCGGCCGTTTCGTACATGCTTTCGGGGGTCGGGGCGGCCCTGTCGGACACCTACGAAGTGGCCTCAGGCGCCTGGCGAGCGGGGGTGTTCCTGAACGCGTGGAGCTGGGCGCCGGGGTTCTTCGTCGTGGGCACACTCGTGCTCCTGCTGTTCCCTGACGGACATCTGCCGTCGCCACGCTATCGATGGGTGGCGTGGCTCGCGGGCGGGTCTATCGCCTTGTCCGTGGTCGGGGGGGTGCTCAGCAAGACCGCGGGCAGCACCCCGGGCTACGTCAGTCCCCTGCCGACGATCCCCGACGCCGGGACCGCGATCTCCTTCATCGCGGGCGGTCTCGGGGTTCTGGTTGCCGCTGTCGCATCCGTGATCTCGCTCGTGGGTCGCTATCGCCGTTCCACCGGCGTGGAGCGCGACCAACTGCGGTGGTTCGTCTACGCGGGGATCGCCACCATCGTCCTTACACCTACTAGGGTCGTCGGCGTTCATCAACCGATCCTGCTAGTGATAGGGCTGCTGAGCACGCTGATCCTACCGGTGGCTGTGGGGACCGCGATCCTGAAGCACCGGCTCTACGACATCGACGTCGTGATCTCGAAGACCGTCGTGTTCGGTGCGCTCGCCGCGTTCATCACGCTCGTATACGTGGGGATCGTCGTTGGCGTCGGCGCCCTCCTGGGTGAGCGGGGTCATGCGAACGTGGGCCTCTCGATCGTCGCGACCGGCGTCGTTGCCGTGGCATTCCAGCCCGTCCGAGAGCGGGTGACGCGCGTCGCGAACCACCTCGTCTATGGGAAGCGCGCCACCCCGTACGAAGTGTTGAGTGAGTTCGCCGGCCGGGTGGGAACCACTTACGCCACCGAGGACGTGCTTCCCAGGACAGCGCGCGTCATCGCCGAGGGAACCGGCGCCCTGCGCGCGGATGTGTGGCTGCGGGTCGGCGACCATCTTCGACTCTCTGCGTCCTGGCCGCCTGAGGAAGACGGAGCGGAGGTAGTCGTGCCGCTGCCGCCGGGCGGCACGACGCTCCCCCCCTTCAATGACGCCGCTCGAGCCGTCCCGGTGCTCCTGCAGGGCGTGCTCCTTGGCGCCGTCACCGTGACCAAGGCGCCGGGAGACCCCTTGCGCCACACGGAGGAAGCGCTACTTGACGACCTGGCCGGTCAGGCCGGTCTGGTCTTAGCGAACGCCCGCCTGACCGCCGAGCTGCAAGCCCACTTGGACGAACTCACGGCGCGCTCCGCGGAACTCCAGATCTCCCGCCAGAGGATCGTGATCGCGCAGGACGAAGAAAGGCGCCGGCTAGAACGCAACATCCACGACGGCGCGCAACAGCACCTTGTTGCTCTGGCCGTGAAGCTCCGACTGGCCCGCTCGCTGGTCTCCCGCGATCCGGCGAAGGCGAGTCAGATGCTCACTGAGCTCCGCGGCGAGGTGGATGACGCGCTGGATACGATGTCGAACCTGGCCCTGGGGATCTATCCCCCGCTCCTTGAGGAGCAAGGGATCGCCGCCGCGCTCGCGGCACAGTATCAGCGGACGGACCTGCCCGTGCGGCTCAACACGGACGGTACCGGCCGTTACCCCATCGACCTGGAGGCGGCCGTCTACTTCTGCACGCTCGAAGCCCTGCAGAACATCGCGAAGTACGCAGATGCCCACGTAGTCGACGTGACTATCGGCGAGCAGAACGGAAGCCTCACGTTCCAGGTGACCGACGATGGAATGGGTTTCGATCCGTCGTCGACGCCGCGCGGCTCGGGCCTGAACAACATGCTCGACCGGCTGTCGGCGCTGGGTGGAGACGTGACGGTCGAGTCGGCGCCCGGACGCGGCACGACGATCCGCGGCCGCGTGCCGCTCGCCGGCGCACCGGCCCCCACGGAGGTCGTGCGATGAACGCCCGAACAGCATCGAAGCTGGCCTGGGGCACGGTCGCGTTATACCTGATCGCTGGGATCACCAGCACGATCGTCGCGTTCGCGGCGCAGGGCCGAACCTCCGACGCTGCCGTGGCAGCGGGGTGGAACGGTTCGACACCCATGTCCAACTTGGTCATCGGCACTGCGTTCCTGCTCTTCCCTGTCGTGGGGGCGATCGTCGCCCCACGCCGGCCTGAGAACTGGCTCGGCTGGGTGCTGGTGCTGATCGGCTTCTACCTAGCCTTCGGCCAGCTGGTCGGGACGTACGAGGTCGCCGGGATCGTCCTGGTCCCCGGCGCACTCCCCGGCGCACGGGTTGCCGCGGCGTTCGACAGCGCGAGCTGGGTGCCGATGATCGTCCTCATGGGCGTTTACGTGCTCCTGTTGTTCCCCGACGGACACCTGCCCGGACCCAGGTGGCGCCCGGTCGCCTGGATCGTCGGTATCGGATCCGCGATCGTGTTCGTCATCATACTTATAGCTCCCGGCAAATTGACGGGCGGCCAATTCCCTGATGTCGTCAACCCGCTCGGCGTCCGGGCCCTCAAGCCGGCGCTGGGGTGGTTGCTGATCTTGATCATGGTCGTGCCGGTCGGGATCATCGCCGCAGCGATCTCGGTGATCGGACGCTTCCGCAGATCGCGCGGCGCCGAGCGCCTGCAGATGAAGTGGCTCGTGACCGCAGGCGCGATCATCGCCGCGGTATACGCGGTCGCGATCGTCTGGTCCGTCCTGTACGGAGTGCTGACGAAGGCGGCCGACTCCAGCCCGCCCGCCGGTCTATCCATCCTTCAGAACGTGACGATCCTAAGCTTCGCGCTCCTGCCGATCGCGATCGGATTCGCGGTGCTCCGGTACAAGCTGTATGAGATCGACACCATCATCAACAAAGCGCTCGTTTACGGGCTGCTTGCCACCTTCATCACCGTCGTCTACGTGGCGATCGTCGTCGGACTCGGGCAGCTTCTGAACAACGGCCATAGCACCGCACTGTCGATCGCGGCGACGGCGACCGTCGCGGTGGCGTTCGAGTCCGTGCGCGAACGCGTCCGCCGATTCGCCAACCGTCTGGTGTACGGCAAGCGGTCGACCCCCTACGAGGTGATGGCGGGGTTCTCACGCGGGATGGCCGAAACACCGTCGATCGCCGAGGTGCTCCCGACCATGGCCCAGACCGCCGCTCGAGGTGTCGGCGCCGAACGCAGCCGGGTCCGGGTGCTGCTTCCCAGCGGGGAAGAACGGGTCACCATCTGGCCGGCGGACACCGAGGTTGTGCGCGCGATCGGCGTCGACGGCTTCGACCGCATCGTCGACGTCACGCACGCGGGCGAACGCATCGGCGACATCTCTGTCGCCAAGCGCGCCGGCGACCTGCTCACGCCCGCCGAGGACAGCTTGCTCACCGATCTGGCCGCGCAGGCGGGGTTGGCCATGCACAACGCGCGTCTGGCCGCCTCGCTGGAGATCCGGCTCGCCGAACTGGACGAACGCCGACGGCTGCTCGAGATCTCCCGCCAGCGGTTGGTGACCGCCCGCGACGCGCAGCGTCGCGGGCTCGAGCGCGATATCCGTGAAGGCCCTCAGCGCCAACTGCTGGCCATCGGGCAGCAGTTGGCGACCGTGAGCGCGGCGGTGGCCACCGACCCCGCCGGCGCGGAAACGGCGCTGGACCAACTCGGCGTGGACGCGAACACGACGCTGGGGGGCCTGCGCGACCTGGCCCGCGGGATCTTCCCGCCCCTGCTGGTCGACCAGGGCGTCGCCGCTGCGCTCAACGCACACATCCGTAAGGTCGCCGCCAACGCCGTTGTCGAGGCAACCCCATCGTTCCAGGCCCAGCGATTCGACGCGGACATGGAGGCGTGCATCTATTTCTGCTGCCTGCAGGCGATCCAGAACGTCCTGCGACACGCGGGGAACGCGGCGGCCGTGGTCTCGCTGGACGTCGAAACGCACGGCGGCAACGGCAACGCACCAGGCGTGGGAGAAGTTAGGTTCGAGGTGCGCGACCAGGGCCCCGGATTCGACGTTGGCGCCACGCCTCCCGGGATGGGGATGCAGATCATGCAGGACCGCGTCGATGCCCTGGCCGGCG
>JAYVBZ010000145.1:0-2283 GCA_043750215.1 Actinomycetota bacterium | reverse complement strand
CCTCGTCCCACAGTCCGGCCGCGCGCAGCGCCTGCTCCGCTCGGTCGTGAAGTGCGCCCTTCGGGAACCGGCCGGTGAGCTTGAGCCCGGCGACCGCGTTGTCCAGGACGCTCATCGTTGGGAACGGATTGGGACGTTGGAAAACCATCCCGATCTGCCGGCGAACCTGGACCGGGTCTGCTTCGGCGGCATAGATGTCCCGCCCGCCGAACAACACCTGGCCCTCGGTGCGCGCCCCCCGCACCTCTTCGTGCAACCGGTTCATGCAGCGCAGGAGGGTCGACTTGCCACACCCAGAGGGTCCGATGATCGCCGTCACCGAACGATCGGCCGCTGCGACATCGATGGACTTCAACACCTGGGTCTTTCCGAACCAGGCATCGAGTTGCTTGACTTCAAGGGATATCACGCGAGCCTCCGCTGCCTGCGGATCGAGACGATACGAGCGGTGATCGAAAGAAGCAGCACCGTGGTCATCAAGGTTAGCGCAGCCCCCCAGGCTAGCTCCTGGAGCGTCGCCTGGGGCTGACGCGCCCAGTAGTAGATGTAACCGGTGATCCACGCCGTCGGTCGACCGTAACTCGTATTCATGTAGCTGTTCCCCAGGGCGGTTAGGAGGATCGCCGCGGTTTCGCCCAATCCTCGCGAGACGGCCAGCATGACCCCCGTGAGGATGCCCGATCCCGCAGTGGGGATCACGATCTTCAAGACGACCTTCCATCGGGGAACACCGAGCGCCAGTGCCCCCTCGCGCAGGTCCTGCGGCACCAGGCGGAGCACCTCTTCGGTCGCGCGCGTCACGACGGGCCACATGAGGATCGAGATCGCCAGCGAGGCTGCGTAGGCGGAAAAGGAGTGGGTCCACGTGACGACGGTCGCGGCGATGACCAGTCCGGCCACGATAGATGGTGTCGAGAGGAGAGTGTTCGCCGTGAAGCGGACAACCGTCGCCATCCGGCCCCGTCCGTACTCGGAGAGATAGACAGCCGTCGCGATCCCGAGCGGTACCGAGAACACTACGGCCAGCCCCACGATCATCCCGCTTCCAACGATCGCGTTCGCGATCCCGCCGGTGTGCGGAGGGTCAAGCGACCCCGGAGGCAGCTTGGAGAAGAAGTTGACGTCAAGCGCGGAGGCTCCCCGGACAACGACGAACACCGCGATCACTGCGAGGGGGACGATGGCGAGCGCCGCACACAGGAACAGGAACAGCGAGAACGCCCGGTCCTTCGATCTACGCGAACGGGTCAGTCCGGTGGGGAGCGGCTGCCGGTTCACGCCGACGTGAGCCATCAGGCGGCCTCCCCCGGTCCCGCCCGGCGAGCCCCCCGGCTGACGAACCCTTTCGACAGTGCAGCCAGCCCGAACGACAGGACCACCAAGATCACGCCGAGCGCCAGGAGAGAGGAGCGTTGCAGTTGGTTCGTCGCGCCGTTGAACTGACTGGCGATCGCCGCCGCGATGGACTGCCCCGGTGCGAAGAGACTCGCGCCTAGCGAGGCACCGCCCCCGATCACCATGGACACCGCGATCGTCTCTCCCAGCGCGCGGCCCAGACCCAGGAACGCGGCCCCGGCGATCCCCTGCGCCGAATACGGCAGCACGGCCAATCTGATCGTTTCGTACCGCGTTGCACCGAGGGCCTTTGCGGCCTCACGGAGGTCCCGCGGCACCGTGGCAACCACCTCCCGGCTGATGGCAGTGACGATGGGGAGGATCATCATCGACAGCACCACGCCCGCCACGAAATAGTCCCCGCCTGCGCCCACTACCTGACCGCTCGCGCCGCGCGGAAGTGCGGGAAAGAGTTTCCCTACCGCCGGTATCCAGCCGACGATAGCGTGCAGCAGCGGTTCGATATTCCGTTCTATCCACGGCCCGATGACGAACAAGCCCACCAGTCCGAACACCACGCTGGGGATCGCAGCCAACACATCGATGAAGGTCGCCAGCGGGCCCGTGATCTTCGCCGAGATCGGTTCGTTCAGCAGGACGGCGAGGCCAACCGCGACCGGAACGGACAACACGAGCGCGATGAACGACGTGAGCAACGTCCCGAACACGAACGGCAGCGCACCGAACTGCTGGTGGGGGGGATCCCAGTCGGAGCTGGTCAGGAACCCCAGTCCGAACTTCGAGAACGTCGGCGCTCCGCCACGTGCAAGGACGGCGAGAACCAGCGCGAGGACGGCGATGAGGAGGACCCCGGCGATCGATGTCAGGCCGACCATCAGCCGGTCGCCCACGCGCCGAGGACGCCGCCCTTCGGGCGGCGTCCTCGTT
>JAYVBZ010000144.1:0-7548 GCA_043750215.1 Actinomycetota bacterium | reverse complement strand
AAAGAGCTGTCGATCCGCCACGACGTCGACCCGAACGAAGTCGTCAAGGTCGGTGACAAGATCGAGGCTCTCGTGCTCCAGAAGGAGGACAAGGAGGGCCGGCTGATCCTGTCCAAGAAGCGCGCGCAGTACGAGCGCGCATGGGGCAAGATCGAAGAAGTCATGACGTCGGGTCAGACCATCAAGGGCCCGGTCATCGAGGTGGTCAAGGGTGGGCTCATCCTGGACATCGGCCTGCGCGGGTTCCTGCCTGCCTCGCTGGTGGACCTGCGCCGGGTCCGCGACCTCGTGCCGTTCGTCGGCACGGAGCTGGAGTGCAAGATCATCGAACTCGACCGCAACCGGAACAACGTGGTGCTCAGCCGCCGCGCGTTCCTGGAGGAGTCGCAGTCCGAGGGACGCAAGACCTTCCTGACCCAGCTCCAGAAGGGCGAACGCCGAAAGGGCACGGTCAGCAGCATCGTGAACTTCGGAGCATTCGTCGATCTGGGCGGTGTGGACGGACTGGTTCACGTATCCGAGCTCAGCTGGAAGCACGTGGATCATCCGCAGGAGGTGGTCACCGTGGGACAGGAGGTCGACGTCGAGGTGCTCGACGTAGACCTGGATCGCGAGCGCGTGTCCCTGTCATTGAAGGCCACCCAGGAAGATCCCTGGAAAGAATTCGAACGCAAGTTCCAGGCGGGCGAGATCCTGGACGGCCAGGTCACCAAGCTCGTGCCGTTCGGCGCCTTCGTCCGGGTTGCACAGGGGATCGAAGGCCTGGTGCACATCTCCGAGCTCAGCCACGAGCATGTGGATGCGCCCGAGTCGGTGCTTTCGGTAGGCGATGAGGTGCAGGTGAAGGTCATCGATGTGGACGTGAGCCGTCGCCGGGTGAGCCTCTCCATGCGACAGGTGAACGGCCCGCCCGCGGCCCCGCGCAAGCCCGAGATCGAGGCCGAAGTTGTCGAACCCGAGGAGGTCCCAACCCCGGATATGGTGTCCACCATCGCGGTACCCCAGGCGATCCTCGACGCGGTGGCCGAAGCCGAAGCGGATGTGGACGTCGTGACGGCTACCGAACCCGCAGCCACTGCGGCCGTGCAGGACCCCGATCCCGCGCTCGCTGATGCGCCCGCTGCTGCGCCTGAAGCACCGGTGCTCGCGGTCGAGGCTCCGGCACCTGAGGCGATCGTCGAGCAAGAGGTCGAGGTCGAAGTCGAAACCGAGATGCCGGAGGCCGCCGAACCTGAGGTCGCAGCGGCCCCGGAAGAGGAAGCCAAGGCCGACGACGAGGTTTCCTTGGAGTCGATCCTTGAAGACCTGAAGCGGCGCGAAGGCCGCCCGGAATAGGAAAGGTTGGCCGGGCCCCGGAAGGGGCCCGGCGCCGATCCCGCGCCCATGCTGTTCGTCGGACTCACCGGAGGGATCGGTTCCGGCAAATCGGCCGTCGCGCGGATGCTCGCCGGCCTGGGCGCAGTAGTGTTGGATGCCGATGAGTTCGCGCGTGAAACCACCGCGTCCTCATCGCCCCAGTTCCCGGAGATCGTGGCTCTGTTCGAGCCGGGGGTCGTTCGTCCGGACGGCGAACTGGATCGGGCTGCGGTGGCCGCCATCGTGTTCTCCGACCCCGTGAAGCTGCGCGCCCTTGAGGCCATCATCCACCCGATCGTGGACGCGAAGGTCGACCGGGCGCTCGCGCGGTACGCCGGGACCGACACCGTCGTGGTGCTGGATTCTCCGCTGCTGATCCCCATGGGCACCTACACCCGATGTGATGTCGTCATCGTCCTCGCATGCTCCCCGGAGCGCCGGGTCGGGCGGCTCCTCGCACGGGGTATGACGGAGGCTGACGGGCGAGCTCGGATGGCCGCGCAACCGGCACTCGATCAGATCGCTCCCTTCGCCGATCACATCCTGAACAACGACGGCACCCTCGAGGAGCTCCACACGCAGGTCCGAGCGCTCTGGACCGATCTGGAGCGCGATCTTCGGGCGCACGACGGCGAGCGGGACTGATGGCGCTCGTCCCCTCGGTATCATCAGCGTCGTGAGGTTCAAGGCGGTCTTCTTCGACGCCGGGGAGACCCTGGTTCACCCGGCGCCCTCTTTCCCCGAGCTGTTCGCTGCAGTGGTGACGCGCGAGGGGCACCCAAGGACCGATGACCAAGTTCGAGAGGCCTCGGCCGTGATCATGGATCGCTTCAGCGCCGCCGCCAAGGCCAACGAGCTCTGGACCACCACTCCCGAACGATCGGCCCGATTCTGGGGAAGCGTCTACGACCTCATGATCCAGGCCCTGGAGATCCCGGCGGCCAACGGCCTGCGCGACAACCTCTACGCTGCGTTCACCGATCTCACTAACTACGCGCTGTTCGACGACGTGGCTCCGGCGCTGAAGGGGCTGCGTTCCCACGGTGTCATCCTGGGGATCGTGTCCAATTTCGAGCCGTGGCTCGAGGAACTCCTCGGTGCCCTGGACGTCCGCGACGCGTTCCCGGTTCGCGTGATCAGCGGGCTGGAGGGCATCGAGAAGCCCGACCCCCGCATCTTCGAACTGGCGATGGGGCGCGCGGGCGTCGGCCCGGAAGATTGCGCCTATGTCGGCGACGATCCGGAGTTCGACGTCGATCCACCGGCGGCGCTCGGGATGTTCCCCGTTCTGATCGACCGGCGGAACCGGCACCCCGCGCATCCCGGCGTCCGCCTGACCGATCTGGCGCAACTCGCGGACGCGTTGGCATGACCGATCGCGTCTTCACCGCAGACGCTGCGAACGCGGAACTCGAAGACCTCCGAACACTTCTGCCCCGGCTCAGAGAAGCACGTCGGCGGCTGGTGAAAGCCAGCACGCGGATCACCGACGCCGTCGCCTCAGATGGCGGAGGCGTGGCCGGGACCGACTGGTTCGATGCGCAGCTCGAGCTCAAGGCAGACGTTCAGCAACTCGCGAAGGCCGGCATCCTGCTTCGCGACCCCGAGAAAGGCCTCGTTGATTTCCCCGCGGAGCGTGACGGCCGACGGGTGTTCCTCTGTTGGCAGCTGGGCGAGGACCAGGTCAGCTTCTTCCACGAGGAGACGAACGGGTTCAGCAGCCGGAAGCCGTGGTGAGCGACCGGCCGGTTGCTGTGATCCTGGGACCTCGAGACGAGCCGCCACCTGGGATCGAGCGGGCCAGCGAGCATGCCGAGCTCCGCACCGCGGACGGCCCCGCTCACCTCCGCGAGGCCCTCCCGGGCGCGGACGCCCTGTTCTTCTGGAGGGCCAGCCGCCATGATCTCGAGGAGGCCTGGGACGCTGCCGGCCGGCTCCGCTGGATCCAGACGGCCTCCGACGGTGTTGATGGCCTCCTGTTCCCTTCGCTCGTCGACTCGGCCGTCGTCGTGACGAACGGCCGCGGGATCTTCGAGGACGCCATCGCGGAGTGGGTGATCGGCGTGCTGCTCGGGTTCGTCACCCGGATCCCGGAGTCATTCGCGGCCCAACGCCAGCATCGGTGGATCTCCGGTGAGACCGAGAGGCTGGCGGGAAGCAGGCTCTTGGTCGTCGGTCCTGGTCCTATCGGGAGAGCGGTGGCCACGCGCGCACGCGCCCTGGGCATGGAGATCGCTGCGGTTGGCAGGACGGCTCGCATGGACCAGATGTTCGGCGAGCTCCGCCCCGTAGCCGAGTTGGCCGAGGCGGTCACCGATGCGGACGTGGTGCTGGACGCCTTGCCCCTCACGCCAGAGACACATCATCTGTTCGACGCGCAGGTGTTCGCCGCGATGAGGCCGACCGCTCGCTTCGTGAACGTTGGCCGGGGCGCGACGGTGGACGAACCAGCGCTCATCCGAGCCCTGCAAGCGGGGCAGCTGTCCGGCGCCGCGCTCGACGTGTTCGAAACGGAGCCGTTGCCGGCCGACAGCCCCCTCTGGGATCTGCCGGGGGTGATCGTCAGCCCCCACATGTGCGGAGACTTCCAAGGGTGGGAGGAGGTCGCCGTCGCGCTCTTCCTGGACAACCTGGGTCGGTTCGCTCGCGGCGAGGAACTCCGCAACCCCGTCGACAAACACGCTGGGTTCGGCGTCGGCTGATAGGCTCCGCCGCGCTATGACCGACCGCGTGATCGAGATCCAAGGCCTCCGGAAATCCTACGGAGACCTCGAGGCAGTGAAGGGCGTCGACCTCCATGTCGATCACGGCGAGGTGTTCGCCCTCTTGGGTCCGAACGGCGCGGGAAAGACCACGATCGTGGAGATCCTGGAGGGCTACCGGACGCGAACTGCGGGCACGGCGAGCGTCCTGGGCTTCGACCCGGCGGCGAACGAACTGGCGATGAAGGCGCGGATCGGCATCGTGTTGCAGGCCACCGGCGTGGATCCGTTCCTGACGGTGGCGGAGACAGTGGACCTGTTCGCCGGGTATTACGAGCATCCGCGCGAGGGGGCCGAAGTGATCGAGCTGGTCGGCTTGTCGGACAAGCGGGACGCCCGCGTGAACAAGCTCAGTGGGGGGCAGCAGCGTCGGCTGGATGTGGCCGTGGCTCTGGCGGGAGACCCCGAACTCCTGTTCCTGGACGAGCCCACCACCGGGTTCGACCCCAACGCTCGCCGCAACGCCTGGGGGATCGTGAAGAACCTGGCGGCGCTCGGGAAGACCGTGTTCCTCACCACGCACTTCATGGACGAGGCGCAGTACCTAGCCGACCGCGTCGCCGTGATCGCCAACGGCGAGATCGTCGCCGAAGGGACGCCCGAGACCATCGCCGGCCGTGACACCATGCAAGCCCGGATCCGCTACCGCGTTCCCGTGGGTGCAACACCGCCACCAGGTCACGATCAGGCGCGTACACCGGACGGCGCGTTCGAACTCCGCGTCGACGATCCGACAGCCGTACTTCACCAGCTCACGTCATGGGCGGTCGAGCATGGCTACGCGTTCGAGGCGTTGGACGCATCGCGCCCGTCTCTCGAAGACGTCTATATCGAACTCACCGGCGGGCAGGAAGGGACCGAATGAACAGCCCGAAGCTCGCCCTGCGTCAGGTCCGGTTCACGAACAAGGCCTTCTGGCGGAACCCGGCGAGCGCGTTCTTCACGTTCGCCTTCCCGCTGATGTTCCTGGTGATCTTCACGTCGCTGCTGGGTTCGGGGAACCTCCCGATCAACGGCGTCAGCATCAAGCAGTCCTGGTACTTCGTCGGCGCGATGGCCGGATTCGGCGTGATCTCCGCCTGCTTCACGAACATCGCGATGACCGTGACGTTCCAGCGGGATCAGGGCATCCTGAAACGGCTCAGGGGGACCCCGCTTCCCCCATGGGCCTACCTGTTCAGCCGCGTGATCCACGCGATGTTCATCGCGGCGATCCTCGTGGCCATCACCATGGTGTTCGGCAAGCTGGTCTACGAGGCGCCGCTGCCCAGTGGGCTCCCGCTCCTGGAATTCTTCGTCGCGCTGGTAGTGGGAGCATTGAGCTTCTCCGCGCTGGCGCTAGCGCTCACCGGCATCATCCCGAACGCCGACGCCGCTCCACCCATGGTGCAAGCCATCATCCTGCCCCTGCTGTTCCTCTCGGGGATCTTCATCCCGCTCGGTGACCACGCTCCCGGGTGGATCAAGCTGGTCGGGAAGATCTTCCCCGTCAAACACTTCGTCGACGCGCTCTACGGAGGGTTCTTGGGGAACTTCAAGCTTCCCGCAGCCGCGGGGGCAGCCGGGGGATCACATGTTTTCCCGTTCCATTGGAGCGACGTTCTGGTCGTGGCGATCTGGGGGATCGCCGGTCTGCTGCTCGCGAGCCGGTCGTTCAGCTGGGAACCACGGAAGTAGGGGGCCGACACGAACGGGGGTCCGTGCTAGGCTCCCGCCCGTGCCGGTGGAGTTCGTAACCGGGGTGATGCGTGTGTCGAGCGTAGGGGGTCCCGTGAAGCGGAAGTTGGTTCTGGCGCTGACCGTCGCCGCGTTCGTGGGCGTCGCGTGTAGCAACTCCTCCAGTTCGAGCACTCCTCCCGTTAGTGGTGGCGGGACGTTTGCCACCGCCGCCGAGTGCGCGAAGAGCGCCACGTTCCTTACGCCCGGCACCCTAACGGTCGGTACCGACAACCCCGCGTACCCACCGTACTTCTCGGGCGGAGCGCCGAAGGGCTCGGAGTGGAAGATCAACGACCCGGCTACCGGTAAGGGATTCGAGAGCGCGGTGGCCTATGAAGTGGCCAAGCGGTTGGGCTTCACCCCGGACCAGGTGACGTGGGCAGTGGTGCAGTTCACGCAGTCCTACGCGCCCGGGACGAAGCCCTTCGACTTCGATGTCAACCAGATCTCGTACAAGCCCAAGCGGGCCATCGCTGCCGACTTCTCCGATGGTTACTACGACGTGACGCAGGCGATCGTTGTTGTCAAAGGAACGCCGATCGCCGGCGCGACTAGCGTCGCCGATCTTGCCGCATACAAGCTGGCTGCCCCGCTCGGGACCACGAGTTACGACGTCATCACGAACATCATCAAACCCACCAGCGCCCCTGGTGTGTATCAGAAACTCTCGGACGCGGTTGCGGCGCTGAACGCGGGCCAGGTCGATGGCATCGTCGTAGACCTGCCCACCGCCCTCTACATCGCCGACCCCTACGTTCAGCAGGTCAAGAACAGCATCGTGGTCGGTCAGCTTGCTAATCCTGCCGGAAGCGCACCCGAGCATTTCGGCGCGGTCCTGCCCATGGGGAGTTCGCTCACCCCATGCGTGAACCAAGCGTTCGCCGAGATGAAGGCCGATGGCACCCTGCAAGCCATCACGAAGACCTGGCTGTCCGACAAGACGAACGTGGGCACGGTTCCCGTCCTCAGCGGTCCGTAGGCCGAGCTCTTGTCGGGGATCGGTTCGGGGCTGGGTACCCTGGGGCCCGGTGACCCGAGGCTCCCTGAGTCTCGCAGCTCGAAACTCCTCGAACCGCTGCGCGCCGAAGGCGCGAAGGGAGTGTTGGTGGCCACCCTCAGCACGGTCATCGTGCTGGGGATCATCGTCCTCTTGGTCCTTCGTTCGCCCGGCTGGCCCGTGTTCAAACAACAGTTCTTCAACGGCGCAGAGTTCAGACGCAGCTTCCCCGACATCGCCCGCGCGTTCCTCCAGAACATCAAGTACTTCCTCATCGCAGAACCGCTGATCCTGTTCTTCGCGCTGTTCCTCGCCGTGATGCGTTCTCTGCCAGGCCCGGTGTTCTTCCCGCTACGACTGATGGCCACGGTCTACGTCGACCTCTTCAGGGGTGTGCCAACGCTCCTGGTTGTCTACATCTTGGGCTTCGGGGTCCCGTCACTCGGGCTCTCCGGCGTGCCCCACTCGGGGATCTTCTGGGCGGTCGTTGCTCTCGTCCTCAGTTACTCCGCGTACGTTGCAGAGGTATTCCGTGCCGGGATCGAGTCTGTGCATCAGAGTCAGACCGCCGCCGCCCGGTCCTTGGGGCTCTCGCGCCGGCAGACCCTCCGATTCGTGGTGGTACCCCAGGCCGTTCGCCGCGTGATCCCACCACTCATGAACGACTTCATCTCCCTCCAGAAGGACACCGTCCTCATCTCCTTCGTGGGAGGA
>JAYVBZ010000143.1:0-2914 GCA_043750215.1 Actinomycetota bacterium | reverse complement strand
CCATGGACGCCAGGACGGACGAATGTCCGGCCGCCACGAGGGCGACCGTGTTCGAATGGATGGTGCCACGTGACGTATCCACCCCGGTGACGGCACCTGCCCCGTCGCGCGTGAACCCCGTGACCTGGGCGTGCTCGACGATGTCCACGCCCAGCCGGTCGGCCGCCGTCGCGAACCCCCATGCCACCTTGTCGTGTCGCGCGACCCCACCCCGGCGTTGCAGTGTGCCGCCGATCACCGGGTACCGGACGCCCGGGGAGACGTTCATGATCGGGCAGAACTCCTTCACCTGCTGGGCGTCCAACCACTCGGCGTCGATCCCGTTCAACAGGTTCGCGTTGACCAAGCGCATGGACGATCGCCGGCTGCCCAGATCGTGGGCCAGGTGCAGCACACCTCGTTGGCTGAACTGCATGTCGAACCCGAGGTCCTCCTCGAGTCCTTCCCAGAGCTTGAGGGAATGCTCGTAGATGGCCGCCGACTGGTCCCAGAGGTAGTTGGAACGGATCACGGTGGTGTTGCGGGCCATGTTGCCGCCACCGAGCCATCCCTTCTCCACGACACAGACGTCGGTGATCCCGTGGTTCTTCGCGAGGTAGTACGCGGTAGCGAGGCCGTGACCTCCGGCCCCGACGATGACGACGTCATAGGCCGCCTTCGGTTCGGCGGCACGCCAGTAGCGATCGGGCTTCTCGGTCACGGCGTTCAGCGTCCGGTAGGTGGGTCACACCGTCAACGTTGCTGGTGCGGAGGCCGCAACGTGGGAGGCGGTTTGACGCGATCCCGAATGAAAGGCTACCGTCGCGTCCTCGTTGCGGACAGAGGGGCAGTGTTGCGCATGGCGAACGACCAGACGGGAAACCTTCAGTCCGTTCGCCGGGCCCTGCGCGCCCTTGAACTCATCGCCGAGCGCGGCGAGATGGGCGTCACCGAACTCGGACGTGAGCTCGATGTCCACAAGGCCACGGCCTCTCGTCTCTTCGCGACCCTGGCCGATCACGGCTTCCTCGAACGCGATCCCGTCACCGACAAGTACCGGATCGGCTACGGCTTGGTCAGCCTTGCTGGCGCCGCCATCGGGAATATGGACGTGGTTCGCACCGCACGCCCGATGCTGGAATCCCTTGCAGAGAAGAGCCACGAAACGGTGAACCTCGGGGTGCTCTCTGGCGACGATGTCGTCTACGTCGATCAGGTTGCCGGTGCCCGAAGCATCGTGAGCGTCAACTGGGTGGGTCAGCGCACGCCGCTCCACGCGACCTCCAACGGCAAGGTCCTCCTCGCCTGGCTCCCCGACAGCGAACGCGACCGTCTCCTGGCCCACCACTTGGAGCGCGCCACATCCCGCACGCTGACCGATCCGGACAAGCTTCTCATCGCCCTCCAAGAGGTTCGAACCAAAGGCTATGCCCAGACGATCGAGGAACTCGAAGAGGGACTGAACGCCGTTGCGGCACCGGTCCGTGCGGCTGAGGGCGATGTGGTCGCCGCACTCAGCGTGTCCGGTCCCGCGTTCCGCCTTCGCCCGGTGGACATGCCACGCATGGCTCGCTTCACCATCGAGGCAGCGGGTGCCATCAGCCGCCGCCTGGGCTACAAAGACCGCAGCCGAACTGCCGCCCGATAGGAAGGGACCGTCATGCCGAACTGGGATGCGCATCGAGGGGTGACGCCGTCTCTCTTGGACGCGATCGGACGCACGCCGCTCCTGCGCCTTCAGCGCGTCACCCCCGAGGGCGTCGAGCTCTTGGTCAAGGTCGAGTGGTACGGCCCAACGGGCAGCGTGAAGGACCGTATCTACATGGACATGCTTGCTCGCGCCGAGGCGCGCGGCGACCTCAAACCCGGCATGACCATCATCGAGTGCAGCACGGGCAACGCCGGCATCGCTTGCTCAGCTGTCGCGGCCATCAAGGGGTACCGCTGCATCATCGTGATGCCCGAAGGCATGAGCCACGAACGCAAGACGATGATCCGGGCCTATGGAGCCCAGCTGGTCCTCACTCCAGGCGCAGGCACGGATATAGATCTGGCCCTTGACCGCATGCGCCTGATCGTCGCCGAAGATCCTACGGCCTACTTCTTCCCCGGTGAGTTCGAGAACCCCGACAACCCCGACGCCCAGCGCGCGAGCGGCGAAGAGATCTGGGAACAAGCTGGCGGGGGCATCGACGCTGTCGTCGCGGCGCAGGGCACAGGCGGTTGGATCACCGGCGTGGGCCGCGCCCTGAAGGCTCACGATCCCGCCATCCGCGTCTACGCTGTGGAGCCCGCGGAGTGCCCCCTGATCAGCGAACAACGTTGGGGCACACACGGGGTCCCCGGTATCGGGGACGGCATCATCCCGCCTAACCTGGACCTGGCGCTCATGGACGGCGTCGTCACGGTGGGCACCGCAGAGGCGTTGGAAACGGCGCGTCGCCTGGCCGGCGAAGAAGGCCTCCTCTGCGGCCCGTCATCCGGCATGAACATCGTTGCCGCGCACAAGATCTCCGCAGTTCACCCCGAGTTCCGCCGCATCGTCACGGTGATCCCCGACACCGGCCAGCGGTACCTCTCCGGCGAGCTTGACGGAACCAAGCCCCACGCAGATGAACCCGACCGCGATCACACCCTCGACCCGGCTACGGTCGCGATGCTTGCCGAACACCGCGGCCGCCTCGAGTTCATCGGCTGAGGATCGACTCTCACGTTTTGAACCGCGGTTCAGTCCAGGCGTATGCTCACGCTCGGAGGTGGACCCCTTGATGAGCACATACCCGATGACCACCGAAGACGCCGAGATCCAGCAGCGCGCGCGCGCGTTCGTCGACGAGGAACTGATCCCCTGGGAGAAGCACGCCGAGGAACACGCCGGCCTTATCCCCGAGGAGATCCGCAAGAAGCACCACCAGATGGCGATGGATCTGGGCCT
>JAYVBZ010000142.1:0-2030 GCA_043750215.1 Actinomycetota bacterium | reverse complement strand
TATCTATCTCAACTGGTGGTACTACTCCTTCCCCGAAGCGGGCCGCGTCATCACGGTCGGCATCCGCGGAACATTCGATTGGAGTGGCGTAGCGGCGTTGGTCGCCTCCCTCGTGGTATTCGCGTTCGGCGGGGCATATATGCTGATGGCCGATCCCGGCATCAGGAAGATCACCGGCGCTCTCATGGGCATCGGTTCGATCTTCCTGCTTGCGATGACCGTGCTAGGGATGTTCCGTACCGATGACGCCGTCGGCCCCTCACCCCTCATCGTCGGGTCGGCCGACAAGTTCACCACCGGATTGTCGGGCGGTATCTTCCTCTCCATGGTCGGTGGCGTGGTCGCGGTCATCGCCACCATCATGATGATCGGCCGGGACAACTCGCCCGAAGCCTCCGGTACGGTCTGACCCGCCGTCGCGCCGAAGCGGCGGTGCCCCGGTAGCCTGCTGCCATGCCCACGTCCGTTCGAGCATGGTGGTCGCGTCCGGGACTTGATGTTCGGGACGACCGTCTGCACATCGCCGGTCGCGACGCGGAGTCCCTGGCGCGGGAGCACGGAACACCGCTCTACGCCTATGACTTGCAGCGCGTGGCAGAGCAGGCCGAGTCGCTACGCGACGGGATGACGGTGGCCAGGCTTGCGGGCGTGGTTCGTCTGGCATTGAAGGCTCAGCGGGAACCGGCGCTCCTATCGTTCCTGCGGGCGGAGGTGCCGTTCGTGCAGATGGACGTGTGTTCCCCCGGAGAGGTCGACTGGGCGATCCAGCACGGCTGGGAACCTCAGGAGATCAGCTACACGGGAACGAACGTGAGCGGACGGGATCTGGAACGGATCACGTCCGCGGGGGTCCACCTGAACGTGGATCTGCTCACGCAGCTGGAGCGCGTAGGGCGCACGTCACCCGGTTCGACCGTCGGGATCCGGGTCAACCCTAGGATCGGGGCTTCCTGGGCCGGGGCCGGTGAGACCCTCTACACCGGCGAGCGCCCGACGAAGTTCGGCATCTTCGCCGAACAACTGCCAGACGCTGTCGAGATCGCCGGCCGCGGCGGCCTCACGATCGACACCGTCCACTTCCACGTGGGTGACGGCTATCTCTCCGACGGGCTCCCCGTCTTCGAGGAGACCGTGCGTCGCGTCGCGGAGATGGTTCGCACCCTCCAGAGGGCCGGATGTCCGATCCGCGAGGTGAACACGGGCGGGGGGCTGGGTGTCCCGCAACGCCCGGGCGATCGCCCGCTGGATGTGCGGGCCTGGGCAGCCATCCTGGCGCGGCATCTGGGGGCGCTCGACGTTGCCGTTTCCACCGAACCCGGTGACTTCTTGGTCAAGGAATGTGGCGTGGCGCTCGCGGAGGTGGTGAGAGTCGAGATCCGCGAAGGCGTGCGCTTCGTCGGGCTGGACATCGGCTGGAACGTCATAGGCGAACACTTCGTCTACGACTCGGTGCTGGATCTGGTCTTGTGCCGCGACGTCGAGGCGGATGTGACAGACGCCGCGACCATCGCCGGCAACATCAACGAGGGCGACGACCTGTTCGCCCAGGACTATCCGTTCCCCGAGGTGCACGAGGGTGACATCGTTGCCGCCATCGGTGTGGGGAGCTACAACGCCTCCATGACCAGCGTCCACTGCCTGCGTGAGCCGGCGCGCGCTGTGGCTTTCGGGGACCGTCTATGAGGCCCGAACTGGAGACGGTTGACCGCTGGTTCACGGTCGAGTCCATCGAGGATGGCCTGACGCTCCTGTGGGAGCCGCACATCGCGGAGTTCTTCGTCTCCAACGTGTGGCACGTCCGCGGCCGGGATCGTGACCTGCTGGTCGATACCGCGAATGGGATCGGTGATCTCCGCGGTGAGGTTGCTCCTCTCCTGGAGGGCAGAGAGGTCCTGGCCGTGGCGACCCACGAGCACTTCGATCACATGGGAGGTCTTCACGCGTTCGACCATCGACTCTGTCACCCGGCGGACGCTGCCGGTGTTCGCGAGCCCTACGCCATCGCTTCGTTCCCCGAGCACTGGCCGGCG
>JAYVBZ010000141.1:0-7016 GCA_043750215.1 Actinomycetota bacterium | reverse complement strand
CTTGGAGAGGCACTTGAGTCGTTCACCGACGAGGTTGGACGAGATTCTGGGGTCAATTTCCATCGCGACATCGCCGACATCGAGCTGCCGGCTCCCATCGCTCTGCTCGTCTATCACATCGCTCGCGAAGGCCTCATGAACGCGCTCAAGCATGCGCGGGCCACCGACATGTGGATCACGGTCCATGAGTCGGGTGAGTTCATCGAGCTTCAGCTCCGCGACAACGGAGCGGGGTTCGACGCGGATGCGCCTGGACCGGAAGGGCATTTCGGCATGGCGATGATGCGCGAACGCGCGCAAGTCGGTGGCGGAACATTCGACGTGACGAGCGCCCCGGGTGCCGGGGCAACCATCACCGTCAGGTTCCCGATCGCACTCCTACAAGAGACTCCGACTCCGACCACCGCACCCGTGTCCGGCGCGCCAGTCGCGACTCGACCGGAAGATGCTTCCCCCGGTACATCTGGAACCGCTGAGCCGGAGGACGACGGTTCTCGCCGGAGCGCCCGAGCGTGATCGCGATCAGGAACCACGCGAGCCCCAGATAGAGCACGACGTCACCAACTGAGAGCACGATCCCGATCGGCTCCGGGACGGGGATCACGTCCCCCAGGAAGGCGAGGACATCGCCATCGGTCATCTCGTGATGCTTCAGATCGACGCTGATCGCTGCCGATGCCGGCTCGCCCGCCGTGTGGATCGCCGACGCGCTGACCGGCATGCCGCCGTTCGGTACCACGACCGCGAGATTCATCCCGAGACCGATCATGATCAGCCACGCTCCCGGGAGCCGACGGTTGATCGACGCGAATGCCACCAAGAGCGCGTACGACCCCGCTAACGTTGCCACCGCCAGAAAGTGATCCCGTGACACGGGAGCCGCCTGCAACAACAGCCCGCCGAGCGCGGCCGCCCACCAATGCACGCGCACACGTTCGAACGAGCGGATGCTACCGCCCGCGACCAGCCCCGCAAGGAGCGCCAGAACGACGATGGGGATGACGACCGTCATAGGAAAGCCCAGGTGAGAGCCACCGGGGTCCGGATGCTCCCACGGCCCCCGGTCTATGTCCAGCAGCCCCCTTTCAACGCACCGCCGGTCTTCGCCAGCCCCGCCGCTAGCATGGTGCCATGGCCCTGCCGACCGACACCGGTTATTTCGGACCCGAGAGCGTGAGTTGGCAGGTCCACAAGGAAGTCACGGTCCTGTTCGGCGGGGCGCGAGCTGTCCTGATGCAAGCCGCCCACCCCTTGGTCATCGCGGGCGCTCGCCACACCGGCTTCTACGAACGGAACCCCTGGAAACGTCTGCAGCGCACGCTCATCCTGACCTACTCGGTCACCTTCGGCACCAAGGCTGAAGCGAACGCCGCAGCCGACCGGATCAACGAGGTACACACCCGGATCCACGGCGTCGATGAGATCACCGGACAGCCTTACGACGCGCTGGACCCCGGATTGTTGCTCTACGTGCACGCATGCCTGGTGGACTGTGCCCTGTTGTTCGAGGAGCTGACCGTGGGCAAGCTCGACGATGCGGGGCGGCAGCGCTTCCACCAGGAGCAGATGCGTGCGGCCGAGATGATGCTGGTTCCTCGGAGCATGATCCCTCCCACCGTTCCTGCCCTCAGGGGTTACCTGGACGACCTGGCCGATGCCGGGACATTCATGGTGACCGAGTCTGCGCGTCAGGTCGCGGACCTCTTCCTGTCGCCGCCGCCGGAAGCCGAGTGGCGTCCCGTGTTACGAGGAGTATCGCGATTGGCCTTCGCGACCCTGCCCCCGGTGTTGGGCGATCTGTACGGCGT
This sequence comes from Actinomycetota bacterium, assembly GCA_043750215.1. Taxonomy (GTDB): domain Bacteria; phylum Actinomycetota; class UBA4738; order UBA4738; family HRBIN12; genus JANXVR01. The sequence goes on along the minus strand of JAYVBZ010000141.1, from coordinate 5,208 downwards.
GAAGGTCGGCGCGGGCAAGAGGGCCGGTATGGCCGCCACGTTCGCCGCGATCCGGGCCGCGCGCCTGGCGTTGCCGCCCAGATTCCGCTACATCGCGCCGTACAACGAGTATCGGATGCGGGCTCGTGGCATCGAGCCACCCGGTGAGGTCGAACAGGCACGTAGACGAGCGGGGATACGGCTTGACCTCGCGAAGAGCATCGGTGAGACCAGTCCCGACCATCCCGCGCAGGGTTCGGCCCCGCGCGACATGAGCTCGCAGTGATCGACGGCCTGCTCCTAGATATCGACGGCGTGCTCACGGTGTCGTGGGACGCCCTCCCCGGTTCGGTGAACGCTGTGAACAGGCTGCGCGCGGATGGAGTCCCTTTCAGACTCATCACGAACACGACCACGCACACTCGGGGCGAACTCGCACAGATCCTCCAGGCGGCCGGATTCGAAGTCCATGCGGCCGAGATCATCACCGCCGTCGTTGCGACAGCGCAGTATCTTCGGACAGCCCACCCCGCAGCGAGGGTGTTCGTTCTCTCCGACGGAACGCCCGCCGCGGACATGGAGGGCGTCAACCTGGTTGGCGAACCGGAGAACGCCGATGTCGTGGTGTTAGGAGGCGCGTGCTCTGCATTCGCCTATGACACGATCGATCGCGTGTTCCGCGCCCTGATGGCCGGTGCTCCCTTGGTCGCGATGCATCGCAACCTCTACTGGAAGACGGGCCGAGGCCTAGAACTCGATGGCGGAGCGTACGTATCGGGACTGGAAGCCGCGGCGGGTGTGACGGCAACCGTATGCGGGAAGCCTTCGCCGGCGTACTTCAACACCGCCCTGGAGATGCTCGGACTGCCCGCCGGAAGCGTGGCGATGGTTGGTGACGACCTCGTGAACGATGTCATCGGCGCACAGGCGGCGGGGCTCACGGGCATCCTGGTTCGAACGGGAAAGTTCAGGGAGTCAGACCTGTTGCATGCACAGGGTGAACCAGATCACATCGTGGCTCGGCTCGCGGACGTGCCTGATCTGATCGGCGGGATCTGATGGACCAGCGGGCTCGGTTCGCACGCACGTTGTTCGCCGGCATCGCGGACGAGTACCAGTGGATGGGCGCAGTCCTGTCGTTCGGACAGGATGGTCGTTGGCGGCGCGCGATGGTGTCGGCGCTGGCGCCACAGCCCGGTCAGCTCGTCCTGGATGTCGCCAGCGGAACGGGTCTGGTGGCCCGACGGATCGGTGTTGCCGGTGCGCGCGTGATCCAACTGGACCCCAGCGAAGTCATGCTCCGAGCCGGGGTGCCCGCGACGCGGTCGGCCGAGCTCCACTGGTTGCTCCACCCCGTATTGGGCCGAGCCGAGGAGCTCCCGTTCGATAACGACACGTTCGACGCGGTCTCGTTCACGTACCTCCTTCGATACGTTGACGACCCGGCCGCCACGATGAAGGAACTCACCAGGGTGCTCCGGCCCGGGGGTCGGATCGCCTGCCTGGAGTTCCATGAACCGCGTCCGCCTCTCTTGCGCGCAGGCTGGTTCCTCTACACGCGATATGTGATGCCCCTGATCGGCCGACTGGCATCGCGGCAATGGCGCGCCACGGCTCAGTTCCTGGGTCCGAACATCAGTCGGTTCTACGCAGACCATCCTCTGGCCGAACAAGCCCGTTGGTGGCAAGAGGCCGGAGTCCGTGGCGTGCGCTCCACGGTGATGTCGCTGGGGGCCGGCGTGGTGTGGCGGGGACGGCTCGATGGCGAGTGAGGGAAGCCCGACTCCGGCGTTCTATGCGCTCACCCCCGGTGGCTGGCGCGACTACTGGACCCTCCTACACCCCCCGTACACCGTGTGGCACCTGTCTTACGTCGCGCTGGGCGCAGCCATCGCTCCGGAGTTCAGGATGCGGTGGCTGATCGAGTCGCTACTGGCGTTCTTCCTGGCGATGGGTGTCGCCGCCCACGCGCTCGACGAATTCCACGGCAGGCCGCTGGGGACACGCATCCCATCGGGCACCCTGATCGGACTTGCGGTGGCAGGGTCGGCCGGGGCGGTTGCGCTCGGAGTGCACGGGGTGCTGTCGGCGACCGGGTGGCTCGCCGTGTCGATCCCCGTCGGGGTGTTCTTGGTGCTCGCCTACAACCTCGAACTGTTCGGCGGGAAGTTTCATTCGGATCTCTGGTTCGCGCTCGCGTGGGGAGGGTTCCCGGTGATCGTCGCCTACCTCGCCCAGGCGGGGACGCTTCGCCCGCCCGCCGTTCTCCTGGCCTCGGCGTGTGTCGGACTGTCCGCCGTCCAGCGAACGCTATCCACCCCGGTCAGGCGACTCCGTCGAGATGTCGCTGAAGTGCGGGGAACGCTGGTGTTTAGCGACGGCACCCGGACGCAGCTGACCGACGCAGCACTGAGAGCTGCGCCGGAGCGTGCACTCAAACTTTTGTCGCTCACCGTGCCCCTGCTGGCGCTTGCCGCGGTTCTTGCCCGCGTCTGACATCCGGCGGGTGGGGTCGGGCTCCCCATCTACTCCGACGACAGGATGGCGAGTACTTCGTCTGCGTAGCGCTCGAGCTTCGTTGGGCCGATCCCGCCGATCGCCGCGAGGTCGTTGCGATCCCGTGGTTTGCGTTCGGCGATCTGGGCCAGGGTCGCGTCGTGAAAGACCACGTAGGCGGGGACCCCGTCGGCGGCTGCCCGTGTTCGCCGCCATGCCTTCAACCGGTCGAACAGGGGGCCTCCTGCGGGCGTCGGCGCCGACGAACCGGCGGCCCTCGTCTTCTCCGGGCGCGCGGGCGGTGGGGGCACGACACCCAGCTCCAGAAGGAACGGCGACGGAGCGGTCCGCATCTCGCGCGGCCACGAGAGGAACAGGTGCACGCGCGCTCGCGTGATCCCGACGTACAACAATCGGCGTTCTTCCTCCGGGTCGGCCTCCGTGCGTCGCGCCTTGTAGGGCAGTTCGCCGTCGAGTAGGCGCGGCAGGAATACCGCATCGAACTCCAGCCCCTTGGCTCGGTGGAACGTCATGAGCTGCACACCGCGGCCTTGCTGTTGCACCGTGAATCGATGATCGAGTTCCACCAGGAATCCCGCCGGCGACGCGTCTTGGCCGGCCGACGCTTGGTACTCCGCGGCGATCGCGCGTAGCCGCCCGAGGTCCGCCTGGCGAGTGATCTCCTCGTCGACGTCCGGGGCACCCTCGGGGTCGTAGCCGAGGTCGTCGGTGAGGGCGTGGACGAGCGTCACCACGTCCGATCGCTGCGACGCGCGGCCCAAGCGTCCCAGGAGCGCTCGGGGCCCAGGTCTACGAAGGAACGCTCCGTCGCGAACCTGATACACGATCCCGGCGTTGGCGAACGCCTCCTCGTACAGCTCTGAGCGAGCGTTGACACGATAGAGGATCGCCATCTGGTCCCACGGCGTCCCGGCGTCGTGCAATATCCGGCACTGATCCACCACGAAGGCGACCTCCGCGTTCGCATCAACTACGGCACGCGCTGTGGGGTTGGGCCCATCGCCGACCGTGGGCCGCAGCTCTTTGTGGAAGCCGCCCATCTTGCCTGCCAACGCGTTCGCGACGGCCAGGATCTGCGGCGACGAGCGGTAGTTGTCCTCAAGTCTGATCACCGTCGCGCCAGGGAAACGGTCGGGGAACCCGAGCAGATGCGCCGGGGACGCGCCGGTGAACGTGTAGATCGTTTGGTAGTCGTCTCCGACAACACAGAGATCCTCGCGGTCGCCGAGCCAGCGATCCAGAAGGGCAGCTTGCAAGCCGTTCACGTCCTGGTATTCGTCAACGGTGAACGCTCGGAATCGTTGGTGCACCGTTTCCGCCGCCGCGGGGTACCGTTCGAACATATCGACGGCGAGCCCGAGCATATCTTCGAAATCGATCCGCCCCATGCGTTCCTTACGACGCTCGTAGCCGTCGTAGACGCGCTCCATGAGCTCGGGTGGGATGGGGGGCTCGTGGCCATGCGATCCAATGGCCTCCAAGTAGTCGGCGGGGGAGATGCGGCGGTTCTTCGCCCACTCGATCTCTCCGGCAAGCTCGCTGCGGGGGAGGAACTTGTGCGGCGGCGGAAGCGCATTCGCGAGTGACGCCACCAGCGGCGCCTTCGAATCCAGGATCTGCGGCAGTGCTCGGCCGGTGTGGCGTTCCCAGAGGCCGTGGAGTTGAGAGAGCGCCGCTGAGTGGAACGTGCGCGCCTCGACTCCTGTGGTGCCCAGGTCCCCCAGCCGTCGCTTGAGTTCGGTTGCGGCCTTCTCGGTGAACGTGACAGCGAGGATCTGCCCCGGGGCGAACGCGCCGGTGGCTACCTGATGGGCGATCCTGTGCGTGATGGTCGTGGTCTTGCCTGTTCCGGCCCCCGCGAGGATCGCGACCGGTCCACGAACCGCTTCCGCGGCCTGTCTCTGCGCCGGATTCAGGCGGTCAAGGATGTGGCCCAGGTCCGTCACCGCGCGACCCTACCAGCGCCCGCCGACATACCTCTCGTAGACTCCCTGCGTGCCAGAAGTCCACAAGTTCGTCGGGTTCGTGGTGGTCGGCGTCTTCGCTGTTGGCTGGATCTGGGGGCTGGGCGCCGCGCTCTTGAAACGTGACCCCGGAGACAAGTTCTGGGTGTGGCTCTCTGTGGCGCAGGTGCTTGCGGGACTCCAGGCGATCGTTGGCCTGGTGCTCCTCGCCCTCGGCAAACGCCCGAGCGTCTGGCTTCACTACGTCTACGGCTTCGGGCCCATCGTCATCCTGGTCTTGGCACACAGTCTGGCCCGTGACCTCGATCGAACCCAACCCGGCCAGCGACCGCTCGCCACCTGGGTTCCCTTCGCGGCGGCTGCGTTCATCTGTTTCGGCCTGACCCTGCGCGCGCTGGCGACCGGCCTGGCGAGCTAGCCAGACCCGGTCATCCGCTGGTTCTAAAGGTCGATGTGGGCCAGGTCGATAACGCCAGGCGTGGACAGTCTCGATGTTGATGCGGCCGAACGTATCCGAGAGGGCCGGGCCCTGATCGCCGCGCAATTGCAGCGACTGGATCCCTTCACGTTCTGGACCCTGCCCTGGAACAGGGCCGCCGACTTCGTGGTGGTCGGTGCTACTGGCGCGTTCCTGATCGCGATGATCCCCGCCCTGGGTACGCTCGACGTGCGCGGAGGAAGGCTAGAGGTGGACGGCACCACGGTAAAGGGAGGACGGCGGCTACGAAGTGAAGCCAGGCAGGTCCGG
>JAYVBZ010000140.1:0-2972 GCA_043750215.1 Actinomycetota bacterium | reverse complement strand
GCAGCGTGATCGTCTGATCGGCCGGTGCCGCCAAGCACGAGGTGTCGAACACGACGGCCTTCGCGACCAGGCTCAGGTCGGCCGACGCGGGTGCGCATGACGCGGTCCCCGCCGCCGACGCGCTCGCCGCCGGACTCGGGAAGCCGCCACCGCCCACCTCGCGGATCACCGGCGCAGTTTTTCCCTTACCGATGAACGCGTAGACACCCGGGGTGAAGTCAATCGTGGTGGTTCCGGCGTTGTCCGTGTTCGCGGAGATACTCGAAAGGCCGCCCAGGAAATCGACGGGCGAGGGCCCCGAGTAGCCGCTGCCGAACCACGCCTTGACTTCTTTCTTCACCTGGTCGATCGGTTCGTCAACGAGGATCCTCGCGACGCTGATCTCAGCCGGCTTCGAGGTGGCGTTCCCGTAGCTGATGGTCTGCACACCGGGAGAGATCGTGTCGGGGACAACGGTTCCGCCATCTTCGGCGGTCACTGCGAAATCGCCGGCCGGAAGCGTGGCGTCACTAGCGGTGGCCGTCACCTGGAACACCTTGTGCATCCCGAGGATGGCGTGCGGCGTTCCGTTCGTGTCGGGCATCCAGCAGAACGCGGCGTACGTGCCGACCGGCAGGTTGACGGTGACGTCCGTGGACTGACCCGGCGAGAGCAGGCTGATGTTCGGGATCGGGGCCGGCTTCAGCCATGTGGGCGACTTACCCTTCGGATCGTCCAGGATCGTCTGGATGTCATCGTCGGTCTTATCACCGCTCACCGACTGGATCTCGATGAAGTGAGGCATCCCACCGATGTTCTGGATGTGGAGCGTGGTCACGCCCGCCGGGATCGTATCCGGCATGACGAATGCGAACTCCGTTGCCTGGATATCGACCGACGCGATCGTCGGTCCTCCCGTCGCGCTGGGCGCTGCTCCGGTGCTGGTGCTCTTCGAGCAGCCGGCCAGGGCAAGTACCCCGGCTACTGCCACGACGATGGTTCGTCTCATGAACCCTCCTTCTCTCGAGCGAGGCCCGTTGGAGATGCGTGTCACGGGCCTGGTCCCTCCGACCGCCTCCGATGCTATGGGGTCGACCCTGGGCGAGCCAGGCGAGGAGCACCACTTCCTGTGGGGGTGGTAACCCCCCGGTGAGCGGTTCGGGATACCGCAGACGGTGGCTCCCGACGGTCTCTGCGGGCGGGATACTCGTGCTGGCACCACTGTCAGAGGGATGTTGGTCTGGCAGGCTTTACGGGAGAAGGATCGGAGAACCCGGATGACCGTTCGAGTGCTCATCGTGGATGACCAGGAGCCATTCCGTCTGGCGGCCCGCATGGTCGTGGACGTCACCGACGGGTTCGAGGTCGTGGGTGAGGCCGAGACCGGCGAGGACTCCGTCACCATGGCGGCCGAACTGAAGCCCGACCTGGTCCTGATGGACGTGAACCTACCCGGCATCAATGGCCTGGACGCCACCCGCCAGATCCTGGCCGCCGGTGGCGACAGCGTGATCGTGTTGCTCCTATCCACCTACGAGGAAGAGGAGTACGCGCCGCGTGCTGCCGAGTGCGGTGCGGCCGCCTACATCCCGAAAGCCGTGTTCGGCCCCGACCGGCTGGAGTCGGCATGGGCCGAGGTCAGCGGCGCCGCCTGACGCTGTCGGCCAGGTGCGCTCGTGCCCGCAGGGGGCAGGCACCCGCGCAACCGTGGTGCTCTCCGCCTCGACCACGCTGGAGCGCTCCCGTAGGGTCGTCGTATGAGCGGCGCCTGGGCGTACACACGAGGACAGGCTTGAGACGATGAGTGCCGTTCGCATGCGTGTGCGCGGCGATGTTCGTCGGCGCATGGGTTCGCTCATCGCCGTCGCCTTGATCCTGGGCGGGCTCGGGACCGTGGCCATGGCCGGGGTCGCCGGCGCCCGCCGAACGGAGACCGTCTACGCCCGTTACCGTGCGGCGACCCGGCAACCCGAGGCCCAGTTCGTGTCGTGCGCCGGCGGTATCCCGTTCCCCTACGCGGACATGGACAAGGTCGCCGCCCTTCCGGGGGTGGCGTCGCTTTCTCGGGGCCTCTACTCGGTAGTGAACGCCCAGACCCCACAAGGGACCCCGCTCTTCCACCCGCCGGATGACCCGTTCGACATCAACCTGCTCATCCCCCAGCAGACGATCGATTGGCGCCCGAAGCTCCTGGTGGGCCGGTACCCCGACCCCGGCGCGTCCGACGAGGTCCTGATGTCGTGGTCGACGGGAGGCAAGACCCCTCGTCCCAGTGTTGGTTCGGCGATCGACATCACGCTGCCACCCCCGTCACTGCTGGGACAGGGTGGCCCCCCAGGCGACGGCGAAACCGTTCGGGTCCGTGTCGTGGGTGAGATCATCACGCCCTTCTCGCTGAAGGGCGACGACGTCTCGTTGGTCGCGACGCCGGCCTTCCTGACCGAACACCCAGCGAGCTACGCACACTGCGACTTCGCGCTCGTCCAGCTGACTGGCGGGTTGGCGGCGATACCTGCCTTCTCGGGGCAGATGGGGGCGATCGGTCCGGCGGTTCAGGCGGGCTCTGCCCTTGACGAGGAGACCTTCTTCTCCCGTGCGACCCATCTGCGGGTGGTCGTCTACCAGCTGTTCGGTTTCCTGATCGGGTTCCTGGCGCTCACGCTGGTCGGCCAGGCGATCATTCGGCGGACGCAACTGGCCGGTATCGAGGACCCGGTTCTGCAAGCGATCGGGATGACCAGGGGCCAGCGGTTCCGGTCCGCGTTCCTACCCGGCGCGGCGGCCGGGGTCGTGGGTACGCTCTTGGCCGTCATCGGCGCCGTGCTGGTCTCCGCTGCCTTCCCCACCGGCATCGCGCGGATGATCGAACCGACGCCGGGGATCTCGGTCGACCTGCGGATCATAGGGCTGGGGGCGCTGATCATGTTGGCGGGAACCCTTGGCGCGGCGGCGATCCCTGCGTGGCGTGGATCTCGGGGGAAGGGAAGCGCTTC
>JAYVBZ010000139.1:0-2161 GCA_043750215.1 Actinomycetota bacterium | reverse complement strand
TGCGACAGCCAGGTCGTATCGGGGTCGTCGGCCTCTGTGGGCTTTCCTTCCGAGAGCCACTCGGGCCAGCCACCTTCGAGCCGCACGGCGTCGAACCCTTCGTTTCGAAGCAGCACGACGGCTTCGTCGGCTGAGTGGCAGTACTCTCCGCGGCAGTACACAACGATCCGCTTCTCGCGTGGCAAGCGGCTCAACTCTTCTTCTAGCGATTCCGCAGGGATGGAAGCGGCACCGGGGAGATGTCCCGCCGCGAACTCCGCGCGCGGCCTGACGTCGAGCACGAAATAGGAAGTATCTGGGAGTGCCTCGCGACCGATGAGCTCTTCGCGGCTTCCTCGGATCTCATGGCGCCTAGCGATCTCTGTGATCTCGGTGAGGCGAGCTTCGCCGGTCGCTCGGATCGCCATCCAAAGCTTGAGGACCTCCGGACCTGCGAGGCGGTAGATGACCTTGGTTCCTTCACGATCGGTCTCGACGAGTCGGGCGGCCTTCAGCGCTTGGAGATGCTGGGAGGTGTTGGCAACGGTCATCCCGGTCAATCGTGCAAGAGTATCGACATTCCGGGGACTCTGGGCCAGCAGGTCGATGAGCTCCAAGCGCTTCTCAGACGCGATCGCCGTTCCGATGCGCGCGAATTGGCCGTAGATCTCGTCCTTGAACCTTCGATCGGTCATGGCGCGAGCGTACCCACTCCCGGCTGCTACTTCAAGAATTCAAGATATCGCTTGACAAGCGGAGGATGCGAGGGGTAGCGTGCCTTCAGTCGAGCGAACGGGAGAGGCGATGGCAGATCCTGACCCGCTGCTGAAGATCGACCGTGTGGTCGCGGCCGGGGAGTTAGGTGAGCAGTGAGCGAGCTTGACATCGCCTCTCTTCGGCAGGAGATCCAGAACAAGTACGCCGAGCTCGTTGCCAAGCCGAACGGTGAGTTTCATTTCCACACGGGCCGGGTGGCGGCTGAGCGAGCGGGTTATGAGGCGTCCTGGCTGGACGGCGTGCCTGATGATGCACTTGGTTCATTCGCAGGAGTCGCGAACCCGTTCCACTGGGGGCTCCCGCAAACTGCTGAGCACGTGGTCGACGTGGGCTCGGGGGCCGGTTCGGACAGCTTCATCGCCGCGAGTGCGGTAGGGCCCAAAGGCAATGTCGTCGGCGTGGATATGACACCCGCGATGGTGGAGCGCTCGCGCGCCTCCGCGTCAGGGTTCGACAACGTCGAGTTCCGCGAAGGCGTGGCCGAAGAACTCCCGGTGGAGGACGGGTGGGCCGATGTCGTGATCTCGAACGGCGTCATCAACCTGGTCCCCGACAAGCTGGCTGCGTACTCCGAGATCGCGCGCGTCCTGAAGCCCGGCGGACGGGTGCAAGTAGCCGACATCTGTGTGGAACTTGAGGTTCCGGAGTCCGCGCGTGATGACATCGATCTGTGGACTGGCTGAATAGCCGGTGCCCTGCCGTGCGCAGGGTGGGAGGCGGTCATCACCGCTGCGGGGTTGGCTGAGGTGAGGTTCGGACCGATCGTCGACACGTTCGGCGGTGCCTCGGGTGAAGTGAGTGCACGCAAGTTCGGCACCTATGGTTACCCGATCAGGGCCGTGAAGCCTGCATGAGGGATGGGAGATGTCGACCGCGCTGTTCCGGATCCGAACGCTCCACGCCGAGTCTTCCGCCGCGGGGATGTCGAAATGGGTGAGTAGGTCGTAGCGGAGCCATTCGAGTGGCATGCCGTTGTTGCGCGCGGCGAGCTGGAGTTCCTCCGGGGTGATCCCTTCGCAATGACCCCCAGATATCCGTCGTGAAACCCGCTGCCTGCCGCTAGCATGGCACGATGCATCGCCCTGGAGCATCTGGCCGGACGGGACGGTTGCGTTGACGTACTTCCAAGCCATCGTGATCGGGGCCCTCCAGGGGATCAGTGAGCTGTTCCCGGTGTCGAGCCTGGGTCACAGCGTGCTGCTGCCCGCCTACTTCGGGTGGAACAACGTCGTGAACAGCCAGTCGGCGAGCGAATCGTCCTTCCTCGCGTTCATCGTCGGGCTTCACGTGGCGACCGCCTTGGCCTTGCTCGTCTACTTCCGGGCGGATTGGGCGCGGATCCTGCGTGGGTTCTTTAGGACCCTCAAGACCCGAAAGGTCGAGACCTCCGACGAACGACTCGCCT
>JAYVBZ010000138.1:0-1650 GCA_043750215.1 Actinomycetota bacterium | reverse complement strand
TCGGGCTTGATGAACTGCATCGTGTCGTAGATAGCCAACAGTGCGCTCACGTCGCCTCCGGGCGAGTTGATATACAGACTGATGTCCTTATCGGGGTCTTCGGACTCCAAGTGAAGCAATTGGGCCATGATCAGGTTTCCTACGTTGTCGTCGATCGCCGTGCCCAGGAACACGATCCGTTCCTTCAGCAAGCGCGAGTAGATATCGAACGAACGCTCGCCTCGAGCGGTCTGCTCGACCACGACGGGAACCATGTAGTTCTGGATGTTTGACGCGTTCATTCGGTCTCCTTCGATGTGCCGACGGCTGACTCTTCGGATCCGGTTGGTTCGGTCTCTTCCTGGATATCGGCGTGCGCTACCAGGAGGTCAAGCGCTTTAGTACGGATGATATCCCCGGCCAGGGTCGTGATCTGTCCACTGCGGTCGAGTTGTTTGGCGAATCCTTTCGAGTCACGGCCGTATGCCTGCGCTAGGACGTTGATCTCGGCGCCGATCTCCTCGGCGGTGACCTCGAGTTCGGCGGCCCGCGCCACACCCTCCAACACCAGGTCGGCCTTGATGGCACGAACCGCGTGATCGCGCGAATCCTCACGCAGCCGGTCCATATCCCAGCCCTGGATCTCGAGCATCTGCTCCAGGGAGATCCCCATCTGTGTCGCGCGCTCGCCGGCGTGCGCGACCCGATGGGTTGTCTCTTCCTGGACCAGCGACTCCGGGATGTCCTCTTCGACCGTATCCACCATGGCTTGCAGCGCCCGATCGCGGATGACCTTGGTGGCTTCGCGCTCCTTGAGCTCTCCCAGGCGCTCACGGAGGTCATCGCGGAGTTGCTGAAGCGTGTCGAACTCACTCGCCGTCTTCGCGAACTCGTCGTCGGCCTCGGGGAGTTTGCGCGCCTTCACGTCCTTGATGAGCACGGTGAAAGAGACCTGTTGTCCGGCTTTGTCCTCGAACCGCTCGGGCAGTGCCTCGGTGGTGGTGACGATGTCGCCGGGCTTCTTGCCCGGGAGCTGCGCATCCAGCTGCTCGCCGAACTCGCCCGAGCCCACGAAGTACAAGTAGTCGGTCCTGGTCGCGTCCTCGAGGGGCTCGCCGGCGACCTCTGCTTTCACATCGATCGTGGCGAAGTCACCGTCTTGGATGGGGCGTGCCGCTGGCTCGAGCTCCGAGAAGCGCTCACGCAGGCGTTCGATATAGTCGTCGATATCGGATTCCGAGACCTGCGTCGACGGGCGCTCGACCTTCAGCCCCTCGTAGTCCTGAGCGGTGAGTGCCAGCCGCGGCCGAACCTCCACCGTTGCCGTGAAGATGAACGGCTTCCCCTTCTCCAGCTGCTCAACGTCCACGTCGGGCTCGGTGATAGGGGCGAGGTCTTCCGCGCCGACCGCCGCTCGGAAATACGTCGGTACCTGTTGATGGACGAACTCCTCCAGCACAACCTCTTCGCCCACCTGGGTATCGATGATCTGCTTCGGGATCTTGCCCTTGCGGAATCCGGGCACTTTGATGCTGTTGGCGATAGACCGATACGTCCGATCGAGGTCCTTGTCGAACTCCTCGACGGGGACCTGGATGGTCAGCTTGACGGTGTGTTTATCGGTGGTCTCAACGGTGGTTTCCATGGATACCGTCCAGGCTACTCGACGAC
>JAYVBZ010000137.1:0-1915 GCA_043750215.1 Actinomycetota bacterium | reverse complement strand
CGGCATCCTCCACGATGGGCTCACCCTCTACGAACATCCCGTTGATCACGTGATGCACGGTGGCGTCGCTCCCCACGGCCACGACGTAGCGGGCGCCCTCCACCAGTGCCCGCGTTGCCCCCTCGCGAAGTTCCGCGGGGGTGGACGCGATCGCCAGCGCGTACTCGAGACCTCGCGCGGTGAGGCCGCGTTCCAGGTCGGGGAGCTTGGCACGCACCACACCGTTGCCCGCGCGCGCGTCCACGAGCACATGAAGGATGCCGAACGGGCTGGTCATCGGCGGCGCATCCTAGACCCCCGTATACGCGACCACGCCGCGCAGGACCGCGTCGCGCGCTTGCAGAACCAGGTCGGCGACCTCCGGCGGAGCCACGTCGGCGACCTGCCGTAAGACATCCAGCAGTTGCTTGCAGTTCCGGACGAAGTCCCCCGGGGCCATCCCCGTTTCCCCGAGTACGTCTTCGAGCGGCTTGCCCTCGGCCCAGTGGAAGATCGGCGTCGCGAATCCGGCCTCCAACTCCCGGCACAATTGGACCTGGTGCTGGTCTTCGGTCCGCCGGACGGTGCGCCAGAGACGTTGGAGCTGCTCGTAGCGCTGGGCTGTGGCGGGAGTGGGCAGATCACCGGGAAGCGGAACACGCTCCCGTGCTTCATAGATCACGGTGGAAAGCAGCGCGGCTACTTCGGGGGGTTCCAAACCTTCCAGGATGTGCGCGTCCAGGAGTTCCCCGACCAAGAGGTCACCCTCCCCGTAGATACGGGTCAACCTGCGCCCCTTGTCGGTGAGCTCCCAGTCCCGAACGCACTCCAGGGTTTCTAGGACGGCCAAGACTCGGTCGAACTGCCGGGCAAGGGTCTCGGTCCGGTGCCGGATCCGGCGGTCGATCCCGTCCATCTGGCGGGTAAGTGTCGAGGCCCGTTCGGCCCATCGGACGTGTTTCGAACGCTCGGGGCAGCCGGCGCACGGGTGTTCCGCGGCAGTGCGCTCCATGCCGGCAGCTTTGCGTTCGACTGAGGGGTCGCCGGCCGGTGCTCGGTCAGCCTTGGGCTTGAGTCGCAGGGTGACCATCTGGGCTGCCACGTCGCGCCGGAACCTGGCGCTGCGCGTGCTGCCGCTGCGGGGAAGTTGGATCCTTGCGAGCACTTGGGGTGGTGTATCCAGGTCCTTCGCACTGAGGCGGAAGAACGATCGATCCTGCGTCAGGACCGTGGGCTTGCCATCGCGAGAGGAGATGACCACCGCGGGCCCGGACCGTTTCCGGATCCTTCCCAGCTGGATGACGTCACCCGCGCGTAAGGCTCTCACGGCCTCGCGCACAGCCTCGGCGCGTTGGCCCTCTTGCCCTTGCCGGTCCTCCTCGCGGAGCGTTCGCGCCCCCTGCACCAGACTCCAGTACGCATAGAAATCCCCGAGTTCGCATGTCATGTTCTTGCGGTAGCCCTCCAATGCCTCGCGGTCCTTCGTTCGTGAGCGCTCCAGCGCCACGACCCCCCGATCAGCAAGGAACTGTCCGAACGAACTGTTGAGGAGTTCGTGTGCCTGCTCCGGCGTGTAGTTGCGAACCAGATTGACCGCCATGTTGTAGGAGGGGCGGAAGGAGGAGCTCAGGTTGTAGGTCCGGGTCGCGGCAAGCCCGGCGACTCGCTCGAAGGGAACCTGGCGCTGGTAGACCACGACCGCATGTCCAAGTTCGTCGATCCCACGGCGACCCGCCCGCCCCGTCAACTGTGTGTACTCTCCCGGCGTCAAGATCTCGTGTCGCTCTCCCTGGAACTTCCAAAGATCCTCGATCACCACGGTCTTCGCCGGCATGTTGATGCCTAGGCTCAGGGTCTCGGTAGCGAAGAGGACCTTCACCAAGCCGGCCTCGAACAGTTCCTCGACCGTCTCCTTGAACATGGGGAGCATGCCGGC
>JAYVBZ010000136.1:0-5052 GCA_043750215.1 Actinomycetota bacterium | reverse complement strand
GCTCAGAAGCTGCTGTACGGGGCGGATGGTGGAGCGCTGGCCGGGTTGGCGGGCGGTCCGCTCGCGGCGGGAAGCGATGCGCGCGGAGCACTGCTGCTAGCTGCGGCACAAGCGGCGCAGGACCGCCGGCGGGTTCACTTCGGGTACCGAACATCGGAAGGTAAGACCTCGGATCGTGATATCGACGCCTTCGCTGTCGTGTTCGGCCGAGGCCACTGGTACCTCGTCGGCAATGATCGCGTGCGAGATGACATCCGTGCGTTCCGACTGTCCAGGTTCATCGGCGATCTCGAGGACGTGGGGGAAGGGGGCGCCCCCCCGCAGGGGTTCTCAGCAGCGGATCACGTGGAGCGAGGACCATGGGTTCCGGCCGGTGAAGAGTTGGCTGCGGTGGCGTTCGCGCCCGACGCGGCGTGGGCCGCGGCGAACTCGCTCCGAGGCGCATCCACGCGGGAAACGCGGGATGACGGCTGGGTCGTGGTTGAGATCCCCATGGCCGATGAGCACGAGATGGCCGGATGGATCCTCGGCTTCGGGGCCGACGCTGAGGTCCTGGAACCAGACAACCTGCGTTCGGTCGTGGTCGCCCGCCTAGAGGCAATCTGTGCCTGAGCAGCGCAAACGAACCCGCACGGTGCCGAAGACCTCGGAGCGGCTCGGTCGGATGCTCGTGGTCGTGCCGTATCTGGTGCAGCACCAAGGCGCGCAACTGACCGAGGTTGCCCGACTGTTCGACGTCCCGGCGGATCAGCTCCGTCGCGACCTGAACCTCCTGTTCATGTCCGGCCTGCCTCCCTACGGGCCGGGGGACCTCATCGACGTGGATGTGGACGAGGAGGGGGGCATCTGGATCACCATGGCCGATCATTTCGCTCGCCCCCTTCGGCTCACGAGGGCCGAGGCTTTGGCTCTGTACCTACGTGGCACCGAGCTGCTCTCCGCGCCCGGGCTCGCCAGCGCGCCGGCACTCAGCTCTGCGCTGGGGAAGCTCCGCGAGACCCTCGGTCCCGACACGCTCGGTGACCCGGCGGCTATCCAGCGTTCGGCCGCCGGAACACCGCCCGAGCAACTTGGTGCACTCCGCACAGCCGCACGAGACCGCCAACAGCTACGCATCGAGTACTTCGCCGCCTCGACCCATGCATGGTCCACGCGCATCGTCGAGCCCGAGGAGGTCTTCTCCAGCTTGGGTAACTGGTACGTGGCTGCCTGGGACGTGGACCAGGACGCGGAGCGCCTCTTCCGGGCCGATCGCGTTCGCCGAGCCGAGCCCACGGGCGAACGGTTCCGCCCACGCGGATTGGAAGGAGCGGGCCGGGATCTCTACACCCCAAGCGGCGACGATCTGCGGGTTCGCCTGCGGTTGCGGCCGGGAGCGAGATGGATCGCCGAGTACTACGCAAGCAGCGACCGAGTGGAACTCGAGGATGGATCTCTGGAGGCCACCCTTCCCGTTGGCCAGCTCGGGTGGATGGCCACCTTGCTCCTGAGGGTGGGCCCACAGGCCGAGGTCCTGGCCCCTCCTCAGCTGGAGGAAATGGTCCGTGAGCAGGCACGAAGCACTCTGCAGAACTACGGACGGTAGCTGGCCCCCCCGGCGTATCCCCAACCGGAGGACAAGCGCTCAAGGAGGGCCGACCATCCGCCGATAGCTCCCTTGAGATGACAACCATCCGCACAACGTGCCCCCGATGTGGAGAAGTGGACATGGGTCCCGAAGCCATCCTGCTCTCGGTCAAGCAGAACGGCCGCGAGGGCAGCTATCGGTTCACGTGTCCGACCTGCACGGACGACGTGGAGAAGCGGGCCGACCGGAAGATCGTCGCCCTGTTGGTCTCAGCTGGCGTCGATCTCGACCCAGCCGGCGAGGGGTTAGGTGGCGAGGATCCAGGGCTCACGGGGTCCCTCTTCGACCATGAAGAGGGCGAATTCACCCGCGCCAGAGGCCCGATGTTCAGCATCGATGATGTGATCGAATTCCACTTCATGCTGGAGGACGACGACTACATCCGTGAGTTCCTGGCACGGAGCAGCGAAGGCGCCTGAACGCGCTGCTGCGCTAGCATTGCCCGCATGTCCACCTGGGTCACGGTCTGGTTCGTCATCGGCCTCATCTCCGCGACAGCTGTCCTCGTCTGCGGGGTCGGTCTGGTCAAGCACGTGGTGGTGCTGAGCCGAACCCTGAAGGGCTTCCAGGAAGCAGTCGCGCCGATTGCCGCCGAGATCGCCGCTGGTGGTGCACGCGTGAAACCCCCCACGAGCTCGGGCCGATAGGTCGGGCGGTAGGATAGCCCCGGCCTTCGAGGCCATCAGACATGTTCAACATCGGAACCCCAGAGATGGTGCTCATCGCGTTCATCGCCCTCGTCGTTGTGGGGCCCGAACGGCTGCCGAGCCTGTTCCGGCAGATCGGAAAAGGACTGGCGCAGTTCCGGAAGATCCAGGATGACGTCAAGGACATGGTGCAACTGGATCAGTACATCGACCTGAAGGATCCTGAAGGGGACTTCATCAAGCCCCCGCCGCCCGCGCCGACTCCTCACACGAGCCGCGTCGCCGAAGAGGCGCGACACGATCCGATCGCCGCTCGAGAAGCCGATGACGTTGACCGTTCTGAGGCGGAGGACGCGCCCGCCGGCTCGGCCGGTTACACCCCGACCCCCGACCCCGACGACGAGCCACCGCTGAGCGCGCCATGACGATCATCCCGAAGTTCCGTCGTAAGGCGCCGCCCGTGCGGACCGGGACCATGACGGTGATGGAGCATCTGGGGGAACTCCGCCACCGGATCGTCGTCTCATCTATCGCGATCCTGGCCGGGGCCGTTGCCGGCTGGTTCCTCTACGGACCAGTGATCTCGTTCATGCGGCGTCCCTATTGCCAGTACGTCCTGTCGGTCCCGAAGGCGCAGCAGCCGATCGGTGGTTGCAAGCTCATCTTCACCGGGCTCCTGGACGGGATGCTCGTGAAGATCCAGATCGTGTTCTACCTGGGGTGCGTGCTGGCACTGCCGATCCTGCTCTACCAACTCTGGGCGTTCATCGTCCCGGGGCTGCACCAACGCGAGCGCAAGATGGTCGTGCCGTTCATCGCGAGCTCGGTGTTGCTTTTCGCCGCCGGCGGGGCCGTCGCGATCATCACGCTGCCGAAGGCGCTGCAGTTCCTCCTGGGCTTCGCGGGAACGGATATCGCGTCACCTCTCATCTCCATCACCCAATACGTGACGTTCTATGTCTTGGTGGCCATCGCGTTCGGGGTCTCGTTCCTGTTCCCGGTTGTATTGGTCTTCCTGGAGATCGTCGGCGTCCTGAACAGCACCCAGCTCCGAAAGGTGCGTCGCTTCGCCATCCTGGGGATAGCGATCTTCGCGGCAGTCATCACCCCAAGTTCGGATCCTTACACGATGCTCGCACTCATGATCCCCATGGTGCTGTTCTACGAGGCCGCTATCATCATCGGTCGCCTCATGAAGAAATAGGAGCCTGATGGCCATCAAGGGTAAGAAGTCCAGGTCCAAGCCGAAAGGGCCCGTCCGCGGCCCTCGCCGCGAGCCGGTTGAACTCCCGTTGCCGTTCCTTCAGCGGCGCCCGGTTCAGCTGGTCTTCGCCCTTATCGCCGGCCTCTTGATCTTCTGGTTCGGGGTGTGGTTCACGAACGGATTGCGGGCGGAGAGCAAGAAGAAGGATGCGCAGAAGGCGGCTGCGGTCAAGACCGCGCAAGCTGCGAAGCAGCGACTTGCGGTGCAGTCGTGGAAAGGTACTGTCGATGCGGCCATCGGCAGCATCGGCACCGCACCCACGGCTGCCGGAAACCCCACGGTCTTCGCTGATCTCACCGCAGCCACGGCATCCATCGCCAAAGGGGTGGCCCCGCCGGACGTGACCGGCACCCTTGTTCAGGCCCACACCAACGCGAAGGCTGCCGAGAAGGCACTGAACGCTGTCGACGTCCCGACGAAGATCGTGCAGGGGAAGGGCTTCGACGTGGCGACGACCACCAGCCTCATCGGCTCGAAGGCGCAGATGCTGGCGGGCATCGATCTCTTCGCGCAGTCGGTCACTCTCGCGCAGCAGGCAGTCACCGCTACCGGAGAGACCCGCAAGGCGCTCGGGGCGGAAGCCGTTGCGCTTCAGACCTCCGCCGCGAGCCTGTTCAGCGATGGGTGGCGCCAACTCCAGGAGGCTCTCGGCTTCGTCGGGATCTTCCCGGCCCCTCCCCAGCCCGTCCCCGGACCGACCGGTGGCCTCGGCGGATTCTCCGGGTCCTAGGGCGGCATGTCGCCCGTGCCCGACGTGGTGGTTGTTGCGAACCCTACGGCCGGGCATGGGCGATCCGGTTCCTTGGTTGGAAAGGTTGAGCGCATGCTGCACGATGCGGGCATCGACCACGAGATGCGGGTGTCGACCTCCGCCGAAGACCTCCTCCGTTCGGCTCGTGCGGCGGGTGAGGAGGGCGCCCGGATCGTCGCCATCCTGGGCGGCGACGGCAGTGTTCACCTCGCCGCGAACGGTCTGCTGGGCACAGGGGCAGCGCTCGCGGTCCTTCCGGCTGGAACGGGAGATGACTTCGCGACCAGCATCGGCGCGAAGAAGCTGCCGGAGGCGGTGCAGCTCCTGGTCGACCCCACCATCGTGCCGATCGACGTAGTGAAGCTCACGTGTGGGGCGCAGGAGCGGCATTACGTGAATATCGCCGGCGCTGGGTTCGATTCGGATGTCAACGAGACTGCAAACGCCATGAAGGTTCGACTCGGCAACACCGGGACCTATGTGGCGGCACTGGTGCGCACCCTCCCGAAGTTTCGACCGGCGGGGTTCTCGATCACGGTGGACGACGAACAACTGGAACTGGATGCCATGCTCGTCATCGTCGGCAATGCGCCTGCCTACGGGGGAGGCATGCGGGTACTCCCCGCCGCCATCGTGAACGACGGAGTCCTTGATGTCTGCGTGGTGACGGCGCTCAGCAAGCCCGGGTTCCTCAAGGCCTTCCCTCGCGTGTTCCGAGGAACCCACACGTCTCATCCGAACGTTCTGATGCTCCGCGGAACCC
>JAYVBZ010000135.1:0-1585 GCA_043750215.1 Actinomycetota bacterium | reverse complement strand
TCCAGGCTAACCCCCCCGCTCAGTCAACACAGACCTGCTGCACCAGACCTTCGAACAGCGGCTCGATCTGTGCGTCTATGGCATATCTATCGACCTCGGCCCTGGATGCGCCGGTTGCCCCAAGGATGTAGCGGTCACCACCGAACCGTGCGGGGATCCCCGTGAAACACGATCCGGGACCGACCTGTATCGCACCTCCGAGGACGGCGGCGAGTGCCGCAGCTTCGTCCCTGACTCCCGCGGGATCCGGCGCCACACGCAATATGACCAGCCATGTGGACACTGGAGTTGGCTGGGCAGTCCGCGAGGGTGAGGGCGACGCTGAGGCTTCGGCTGCCCTTGGCGACTGCCGACCACACGCGGTCGCGATCAGTATGAGCGCCAACGCTAGGATCGTCGTCGATCGGACACGGGTCACGGCGCCACCACCCAGCTGTTATCCGCGAACTGCGGGAGCTTGCTCCAGAACCGTTGGATAGCGCTCACCGCATCGCTTTGTGCGCCGATCCACATGATCGCGCCCCAGGCCCCGGGCTTCAGCGCGGTCGGCGCGGAGATCGAGTCGACCACTTTCACCTGGGCATCGGTGCCGTACGCGGCGATGATCTGCTGGGCCGCGTTCGTGGCGCCTGACTCACCGGCGTAATCGCCCACGAGGATCGCCACCTCGTGCGCCGGCGGTTGCGGACTTGGCGAGGGGATCGGATAGCTCTGATCCGGCGCCGAAGAGGCCCGAACCGAGACACGATCGGGATCTGGGATGTCCACAGGGTCGACAGCGACCGCCCCGCACCCGAGTGCCCGAAGGGTTCCGCGGCTCGTTTCCTGGGCGAGGATCCACGTTGTGGGGTGGACCGACGGCAGGTTCCACAACCTGACGCCATCCCGATAGCCGGCTAGGTATCGCTCCCCGGGAAGCACCGCTTCCAACCGTGCTTGCCCTCCGTTGAGAGACCACCGTTCGAACGTGGGCTCCTTCGTCTCGGACGCTCGTCCATGGACTCGGATGAACTCGATACCATCCGGACCCATCTCCGGCGTCCGGATGATGGACCAGTGGTCAGCCGTCGCGTGGAACCGTGTCACCTGATGCCACCTCTCTCCACGGCGATCGTACCGCCAGAGGTTGCTCACGCGCTCATCCTCGGTTGGCACCCCGTCCAGCGGCTCCACAACGGCGGCCACGACCCAGCGAGCCGTCCGGGCAACGGGTGAGAACACCAGCCCTCCGCGAACCGGCGGGCTGGACGACGAGATCGTCCCCGTGAGACGAGACCAGAAACGAAGCCTCGAACCTTCGCCCCATGCGATGTCGCCGCCCGGCATCCACGTAGGGTGCGACACCTCGGAAGGACGATGCAGCCGGATCTGTCCAGATGATGTATCCGCAACGATGTCGTCCCCTCCCGGCAGGTCGCGGACGTAGACCACGCCCAGACTGGGGTCGCTCGCAACATGACGGACGGGACCATCGCCCGTCCGGGTTGGGAGCGCGATCGCTGGACCTCCAGCCACGGCCAGTTGCCCGTTCCTGGCGACCGGGACGCCCTTTTTCATGGCCGCCACGACGTCAGAAACAGGCCGG